>CAMBAQ010000145.1 GCA_945863785.1 Chthoniobacter flavus | reverse complement strand
GCACTGCGCCGTCAACCAACCCTTCGGGCTGGATCACCGAGAGGATGCCGATATCGGCCTTCGCTAATGTGCCGGCTATTTGAGCTAAAACGCCTGGGCGGTCTTCGACACCAAGGCGCAGGTAGTATTTGGAAATTGTTTGGTCAATCGGTTTGCAGCGACCATAGAGATCATGCGATGTGAATCCAATGCAGGCTCGTGGCGACTCCAAGAAAGCGGCCGCCTCGGCCAGATCGGCTAATACAGAGCTCGATGTGGGATCCTGTCCAGCACCGCGACCGTAGAACAACGCATCACCAACCACGTCGCCACGCACCGCCACGGCATTGAAGACCCCATTCACAGAGGCCAACACGTGAGATTTGGGAATGAGTGTCGGAACCACGCGGACCTCGATTTCGCCTGCCTCATCGGCCTTGATCGAGGCGAGAAGCTTGATGCGGTAGTTCAGCTCATTCGCGAAGCGGATATCAGCTGCGGTGACTTTTTCAATCCCTTCGACAAGCACATCGGCAGGTTTGATCCAAAATCCATACGCCAGCGAGGCAAGAATGATGGCCTTGTGAGCGGCGTCCCAACCATTCACGTCCAACGCGGGATCGGCCTCGGCGTAGCCCAATCTCTGCGCATCCGCGAGCACCGGTGCAAAATCAGCGCCCTCCTCTGTCATGCGAGTAAGGATGTAGTTGCTGGTGCCATTGAGGATTCCATGAATGGCCTCAAAACGATTTCCCACGAAGGCCTCGCGGACAGACTTAATGATCGGTATGCCGCCAGCCACAGCCGCCTCATAAAAAACAGGCACACGCTTTTCGTGGGCAAGTTCAAAAATCTCGCGACCATGCTCAGCTAGGAGAGCCTTATTGCCGGTGACCACGATTTTCCCTGCGTGGATCGCTTTTTTAACGAAGGCCAACGGAATATCGATTCCACCCATAAGCTCCACCACCACATCAATTGTGGAATCCAACAAGAGATCATCAGGCGACGTCGTGAAAATCTCAGCGGGGGCATCTATGTCACGGACCTTTAGAAGATCGCGAACCGCGATGCGGCGGACTTCAAACTTCACACCTAGTCGCTGCTCCAGCAAGGAGCCGTTGCGAAGAAGGTTTTTGTAAACTCCAGCGCCCACTGTTCCAAACCCAGCTAATCCAATTCCTATTTTTCTGATCATCGAAGAACGGGGAATATCACCGCTCCACCTAGGAAGTGTAAAGCCAGAACGAGAAAAAATCAGGCCCAGTCCTGCAACAGACTCGGCTCTTGTGTGTGATAGGCCGTCTTGGAGATCTGCCTCATCTGACGAATCCGCACGCGCGCTTGGTTTAACTCGTCCAACTCGGCTTTCATTGTCTCCACGACACGATCGAGCTCGCTGCGATTGGCTTCACGTAGGGCATCGGCAACAGCCAACCTTTTTTTAATTGCGTCCGCTTTCGCGGGAGGGAAATCGATTTTTTCTAAAAGCTCAGCTATGGCAAAAGCCAAGTCAGCCTGCTGAGGGAGGAGCTCCATCAAGTTCTGGGCTTCATTCCTCCTAATGAAAAAAACCTCCGTGCGGAGGTTTTGTTCATATGTTGACAGAAGCGCTTCGAGACGCTTCTCGTCAGTGGAAACAGTCAGCTTAGATATCAACATTTGGCACCAAGGCCAGATTCAACGCTGACGGTTGCCTGCTCCGTGGCCGTCTGCAACAACATTTGCGCCCATGCCTCACGAATGTCTTGAACAAAACCAACAACAACCTTGATTTTTTCCATGTTTTTCTCTCGATTGGCTTGGCTAAGCTGATCCTGCATGAAATCGTAAAGCCGATAGAGATTCTCTGAAAACTCCCCACCCTTTTCCATATTCAGAGTCGCCTGAAGCTCGGTAATAATTGCCTGAGTCCGTTGGATATTATTGTGAATTTGTTCATTCCGGCGGGCAAAGTTTTCTTCTCGAAACCCCATCTCGGCGGCAGAGAGAAAACGCAAGGCTCCATCGAACAACATTAAAACAAGCTCACCAGGGGAAGCTGTATTAGTTGCCGTTTTTCTGTAGATGTTAAGCGGATTGTTTGATTTCAAAAGAGTGAGGTTTCTTGATTAGTAACCTATTGTGAAAAAAACTCAACTGAAATATCAAGGCAAAATCTGCTTACTAAGGTTTTCTCCAGAATTATTAATAAATGAGCCTACCAACATACTTGCGATGCCATTGACGACGTTAAGCGGCGGATAAGCTGGATCAGCATTCCACTCAAGACCTTTTTTGACTTGGTCAGGCCTCACTTCAAGAGATGCCCCCTGCCATTCTCTTACCATTTTACGATGGGGGGTTGCGACTGTATCTGTGACAGGGGGTTTGGCTGGCAGATCAGTTTTACCGACCGACACAACAGAATCACGAATCGGAACTTCACTTGCCCCAACTTGCGGAGTGGTCATCGTGTTTCTTGCGGTAGCTGCATTGACCTCTGGCCACACAGGAGATGTCGATGGTGCGTTAGGTTGAATGTTGTTCATAAGATTGATTTTCTGTTTGGTTTTTTTATTTTTTTGAAGTTAGACATGTATTGATACAATTTTATATCGGTATATTCGGAAGATTATTTAGTGGTTTTTAGGAAGATTTTCCCGCAAAAGTTTTAGCGATATAAGAACTTTGCTGCTGATACATGGACTGAGCTCTCTCCATTGCGATATAAGATGCCTCCATTGTCGCCCGTTGCATTTCAAGTTGGCGGTCAATAGTAGCGATCTGCGCATCTAAAGATTTATTTTGGCTCACAATGCTATCCAGATTGGTTTTGAGAGTCCCTTTCGCTGTACCCGAGTCTGTGACCAAATTGCCTAGCAAATAGTCCATTCTCTCAATGAGCCCACCAGAAGGAATACCGCCAACACTATTTTTTGTATTAAAATAGCTGGAAATATCACTAGCAAAATCCGTCAACTTTGAATTCAAAAGCGTTGAATTTGTTATGGAAATGGTGTTTTCGATACCAGAAAACCCTACACCGATATCGGAGAGCCGCTTCACCGTGCCAGGGACACCAGTTCCTGCCGTATAAATCATTTGCCGAAGGGATTTAGAGATTTCTCCCAGTTCGCGGTTACTGGAAAGAATACCTGAAGTAACCTTGCTGCCTGTTGTTATTACCTTAGTATGTTTTTCTATAGCATTTTGGAGCGCATTATACTTTGTAATAAAAGAATCGAGAGCCGATTTAGTAGCAGAACTATCTGCGGACACACTAACCACATCTGTGCCGAGAGTTGAGGCCGTAACGGTTAGCCCCGTGATACCATGAGAAGTCGAATCCAGCTTGTTCGTACGACTTGCAATAAACCCCCCGCCATTGATCTGAAACTGAGCATCCGCGCCGTTGACAAGCGTACCACCAATGAGACCTAAGGTGCTAGCCAACCCGCCAGTGTCGGCCGTCACAAAAATACCCACATTTCCAGTATTGCTATTGGTTAGAACAAACCGACCAGAAGCGGGATCCAAGGAGGCGGTTACTCCTGCAGCCGAGCCATTGATCCGCGCTAGCAGCGACTGAAGACTGTCGGTGGCTGTATTGTATGAGATGGAAGTGCCATTGATAAGAAAAGATGAATTGGTTGCGACTCCTGGAGGAATCGCCAGATTTGCCGAATCAATTGGACCAGTGAGCTTGATGGAGCCCAGCGCAGCGGAGCTAATGACAGGGCTCGCACCGCTGGATAGACGCATCGAAAGAAGAAAGTTGCTGGTGTCATTAGAGGCTCCAAGAACGATGGCCCCCGCGCTCGCAAGCGAAACCTTGTCCGCAACAGGATCATAGGCAGCAGTTACTCCTGGAACATTGCTGTTGATATTATTCAAAACAGCGTCTAGCGTGTCAGAACCGGCAATTGAGACAGCGACTCCGTTAACCGTGAATGTTCCGCCGGTAATAGTGCGCCCTACAGGCAAACTGGAAAGGGTGCCAAGAGGATTAATTGATCCCGCCGATAAAGGCGTGCCATCTAATTTCGCTGCCGTAGCGAGAGCGTTAACCGTAAAAGTGTATTTGCCCGCAACCGTATCGGGAGCCGCACTCGCTGACCAACCTGTTGCAGTTCCGCCGAGCGATGCACTCCTCTTAAGCAAAGCATCTTGGGAACCTAGGCTCGCAATATTGGTTTTTAAATCAGCGAGAAGACCTTTTATTTCGTTAATAGCGTTTGTTTTCGAAGAGTTCTTTGACTGCTCCGAGCGCATACGATTCTGAGGTGCACGACTGACCTCGATAAGCTGATCCACCATCGATTTCCAATCGAAACCCGAGGCTAATCCTGATAATCCCATTCCCATAATTAATATAATTCGTCAGAAACCCAAAAAACTTGAGCGAAATCTGAAAATATTTTTCGCCAGCATCAATCCCCCTTGTTTCTTGATAGTTGAAAAACCGACAAGGACATTCAATCCAACATCTTCTTTTTCATATTATTAAATTGTATATAATGGGAGAAAAAGACCATTTCTGAGGTTTTTTAAAATATCAGCCCCATCTGAAAAACACGCTGACTTGGGATCAAGCCGCAAGAACCAACTCATACTAAAATCCGGGACTGGAGAAGATCTACGGTTTTATTTGTCGCGCCTCGGTGAATCTCTAGGCAATTCGCCGCATTGGCAACCATGGCAGCACGGCGATCGGGGCTTGCGAGAAGGGCACTCACAGCATAGTGGATTTCATTTGCA
This sequence comes from Chthoniobacter flavus, assembly GCA_945863785.1. Classification (GTDB taxonomy): domain Bacteria; phylum Verrucomicrobiota; class Verrucomicrobiia; order Chthoniobacterales; family Terrimicrobiaceae; genus UBA967. Next base: position 263 of record CAMBAQ010000145.1, on the reverse strand, counting down.
TTATTCACCTCCATGGCGCCATCCACTTGAAGAAAAGACCGAGTGAGCGTCGAGAAGTTCTGCATATGTGGGCCGAAAATCACAGGCACCCCAGCTGTAATGGGTTCCGCAGGATTCTGCCCCCCCTTAGCGCGGAGACTTTTTCCAACGAAAACCACCGTTGCGCAGAGATACCATCCAGCCAGTTCTCCTGTGGTATCGACCAGCAGCACGTCAGGACGACCCTCGGGCAAGGAATTGGTACGCCGCAAGACCGTAAGGCC
>CAMBAQ010000144.1 GCA_945863785.1 Chthoniobacter flavus | reverse complement strand
AGTTATTTGAGTAATCGGGCCTGATGCTCGATTTAGGCTTGGGGCTGGAATGGCGGTTTCCTGTTCTGAGGATTGATTGGCAGAGAAATCGCTTGGAGGTGGGACGGCTTTTCCTATGGCCCGTGGTTTGGGAAGGGGTTTTTTTCCAGTGCGGGCCTGTTCAAGCAGATCATGTGGAATTCCGGTTAGAAAGGGGGAAGGGTCGCTGAGATCGATGCACGGGCGAACGGAAGAAGTGGCTTTTTCTAGGAGCGGTGAGTCGGAGGGAATGCAACGCCATGCAAAAAGTTGCTCATTGTCGGTGGGTTGAAGGTTGTTTGTAAAAGTAACAGCCCAAGGGTTGGTGTGTAGGAGAAGAGATTCTCCAAGCGCGTAAATAATGGGCTCACTCCAGTCGGTGGGATAAACCAGCCAGCAGGCTTCAGAAAGTTTGCTCGGAGCCAAAATGGCGGCATACTCGGGGTGCTCCGGACAAAGGTGGCCCCAATACGCGAGCGCTGGTAGTGTTAATGTATTTTTGGGTATTGAGATGATAGCGAGTTCATCTTCTGAATCTAAAATTGACGCATCCCCTGACCATGTGGTTTTCCAAAGTCCGTGGTTTAAGTGGGCGAGGACATCTACCGGTGTTAGCCCAAGTTTTGTGGCTTGAATGATCTCCGAAGCTGTAAAGATGAAGTGGTGGGCAATATGGTTCGTGCGACCGGTGTAGTCTGCACCGCAATCTTGAATACGCGAAAAAACATGGTGCTTTCTGTCTCCCTGCCCTAAAATCGTGTGGCAGAGAATGACCCTCGATGTGTCAAGGCCCGGAAGACGACTGAACTGAGAAAAGCCTTCTATTTCACTCTGGAGCCAACTCGGAATACCAGAGTGCATTGCAACTGTACCAAAACCGGTTCTGCCTGCTTGCAGTAATCGTGGGGCACTGGTGTAGACAAGTTGTAGAGCCATTATAGTAGAAAAGGAGGAAAATCAGGAGTTGATGGATGCGACAATATTGGGCTCGCAGCACGATAAAATCCAAAGCAGTGGAATATCGACAAGGATGGGAGAGAGCTTGGATGGGTCTGGCCCAAGTATAGGGCGACCATTTTCAAGTTTGGGATTACCGGTATCATCAAGAACCACAGCCGGGGAGCAGCCAAATGAACTCGAGGGGAAATAGATGACATTTCGCGAAATGATCTCTGCATTGGCGACGATGGATGGCACTAATTCCAGCAAAAGCTCGCGCACAATGGCCGAATTCTTTTTAACTTTTGCAATGTCAAGGCCACTGTCTGAAACAGGATTCTCAAATTTCCACTCGCCAAGGAGGTGCGACCAGACATCACACTTGCCAAGAACAACGGCAAGCGGAGTGTCAATCTTTTCGCGAAAGTCAATACCAGACAGATTTTTTACACGCACATTCATCTCTGCAAGAATAGTATCCTGCTGGTCGAACCCCTCTGCCGTGAGTTGGGGGTCATCACGATCTTGAAGTTTGCGTCGAAATGCCAAGTTGTAAGTAGGATCGAAAAGATAAACGATCCCAGAGGCTGCCGAGATGTGCTGCGCGCCTGGGCTTAGGTGGGCATCAATCCCAGGCTCGAAGTGTTCTCCAGCATTATCATAAAATACGAGCGAAACGGGCTGTGTTTTGGAGTCTGAAGGGGTCAACTGAAAGGTGAAGGGACGTGGCATCTTCACCTTGCGTCCCATGCGAGGTAGTACCAGATACATATCTCCCTCTAATCCAGTCTTGGCGATCCTCGCCTGTTCGGGAGTGCTGGCCGAGAAAAGGTTGTTTGTGACAGCGTTTAGCAATCTGTTTCCTGTTGGATCTCCATCATGAAAAGTCGATCGAAAAGATGTGTAGAGGGATTTTTTGGCAACGTGTGTCAGGACGCTTAGGAAATAAGATTTTCCGGATTGTGGCGCTCCAACGATCGACACAATGTGCTGCTTTAAATCCATGAAACCCGGTGAGAGCTTACTTCTGCAATGCGGGCAGGCAATATCGGAAGTCGGAATCCCCATAGCATCGAGAGCCTGTCCTTTGTTATTAAAATTCGTCGCCAAGAAACGAAGCATTGCGTCTTCTCCTAAAATTGGATCGCCTTTCAGTGACTGGTGCACGGCGATGTGCATCGCATCACCTCGGTCAAAGCGTAGCCAACACGCTGGGCAGGTGAAAACGCCCATTTCGGAGTTGATTGAATCTGATGAAGAGCCATTTGATGTACTGCCAGCGCTTAATGGCGATGAAATCGGCGGGTTGGCGGAGGCGTGTGGAATTGGTGGAAACAAAAAATCCAAAGAGTGAAGATAGAATCCCGTTGCGGATGCTGAATGGTGAAGAATCGACGATGGATGTGCCGAGAGATTTTCACGTCCTGACTTTACCAAAGCACTAAATCTTTCGGGACCTTGACGGATTACACCATCGGTTGTCGATATGCTCCAAGTGTCTTGATTTATTAATTTTGCCCAATCTTTCGATTTTTTAGTATAGCAAAAAACAATCAAATGTTTATCCAAAAGCATTGCATGGTCCTGATCTGGAGAAAAAACTTCATCAATTTGGGCGGAGCCATCAACCAAGCAGGTTGAGCAAGAAAGGGCCTCCATCCTTAATCCATCACCACTAAGCGTGAAGGTGCAGAGATTGTTGCTTTCTTTTTCAAGGGGAAAGTCTGATGTCTGCCCACCAAAAACAACTGGAAAATTTGAGAAAAATTGGATTTTGCCTGATAAGCAGTTCTTAATAACCAATTGTTTTTTCTGGAATGGGAGCATGTCAGTCTTTTTTGGCAGACTTTCCATCATCCATCAAGGCGAATAATGTCGCAAAAAAAAATCAAGAGATGCATTTTATCCGATCAGGGGATCCTCAGTTGATCGAAAAAATAGCGTAAGAAAGGCGTTCAGTTTAGCTTCAATGCATTAGGAGCGGCAGCCACATAGTGTATGCTGGGATCTGAGATGGCGTAATGACCCCAAACATTCCTTGGCTGAGTTGTTCAATGGTTAACTTGTCGACTTCATGCTGCTCAACAAGCTTCAGGATGAGTTATGTTGCTCTAATGCGTGCAGGGACGAGCGAGATAGCGACCGCCCCCCTCGCCCACGACTAGCGCTCCCGAACGAACCACAAATCGTCCCCGAACGGTCACGTCCCGTATTTTTCCCGAAACCCTACGCCCCTCGAACGCGGAATAATCCGTCGCCATGTGATGGGTTTTTACCGAAATGATGCTGGTGGATTGGGGATCGAAAACCACGATGTCCGCATCACTCCCGACCGCGATCTCGCCCTTCTTCGGATAAAGTCCAAAAACCTTCGCCGCATTGGTGCTGGCCACGGCAACAAACGTCTCGAGGGAGATTTTACCGCTCAGAACCCCGTCTGTGTAGAGGAGTTTAATCCGCTCCTCGATACTCGGAATGCCATTGGGAATGAGGGAAAAGTTTCCCGCCTTGCCGCTGGGTTGGAAGTCTGCTTTGAGGCACTTGGCGGGATTAGGGTGCCCCATGTGCTTCTGCGTCGCGAAATCGAACGGAGCGTGATCGGTGGCGACAGTGCTGATAGTCCCGTTCCGTAGTCCCTGCCAAAGGGCCTCTTGTTGATGGCGGTTGCGAATAGGGGGGCTCATCACATATTTCGCGCCTTCGAAATTCGGTTTTTCGGCAAAGGAACTGTCCAACGTGAGATAGGGAATGACTGTTTCGACCCAGGCCTGAACGCCATGAGCACGGGCATCAGTGATCACATTCAAGGCCTCTCCACAGCTGGTGTGAACGACGTAGACATGCGCTCCAGTGAGCTTGGCAAAGGTCATGAGGTGATGACATCCCTCGACCTCTACCTCGATGGGACGGGAGGGTTCATGCCACTCGGGACCGAGTTTTCCTTGTTTGATAAGCTCAGCCTGGCGCTCGGCAATGAGGTCGGCATTTTCACAATGGGCCGTCACGATCACCCCGAGTTCACGGGCGAGCTTGAGAGTTTGATACAACTCCTCATCGTTGATTCCAAAGGCCCCCTTGTAGGCGAGGAAGACCTTGAAGGAGGCAACGCCCTCTTCTTGAACAAGACGACGCAAGGCATCAGCATCCCCATCCTGAAGCCGCGTTACACCAAGATGAAAGGAATAGTCGCAAACAGAACCCTCCGCCGCTTTCTTCTTCCAGAGATGAAATGCCGTTGCCGGATCTTCCTCTCTCGAAGGGCAACACATCTCGATATAGGTCGTCGTTCCTCCTAGGACAGCCGCCTTGCTAGCCGTGGCGTGGGTATCCTTCGCGCTGGTGCCCATGAATGGGAGATGAATATGCACATGGGGATCGATGAAACCTGGAAAAATAAGGCAACCCGTGGCATCAAGAACCTCAGTACCGACTGGAACGGGGAGATTTTTTCCAATAGCCTGAATCGTTTCGCCCTCGCAAAGGATGTCCGCAAATTGCCGACTGCTTGCTGTGACGATCTCGCCGTTTTGAATGAGCAAGGGCATGGTTTTACGCTAAGGCAAGGTGATTGGCCCGTAAGATTCTGGGCGGCGATCGCGGTAGAACTGCCACACGTTCCGAACTTCTTGGATCATCCCGAGATCAAGGTCCGCAATCAGCAACTCATCCTTGTCACGCGAAGCCACAGCTACCATCTGGCCGCGCGGATCGCAGAAGTAGCTTTGCCCGTAAAACTCCCCAATATTCCAAGGTTTTTCAAAGCCAACGCGATTGATCGCGGCAATGAAATACTGGTTCGCGACGGCGTGCGCAGGTTGCTCGATCTTCCACAAATGCTCACTGAGGCCCGCAACCGTGGCAGAGGGATTGAAGACAATCTCCGCGCCATTGAGGCCAAGGCAACGTGCCCCCTCGGGAAAGTGTCTGTCATAGCAAAGATAGACACCTACTTTGCCAACGGCCGTTTCAAAAACGGGATAACCAAGATTACCGGGACGGAAATAAAACTTCTCCCAAAACCCGGGATGGCAATGAGGAAGATGGGTTTTGCGGTATTTGCCAAGAAACCGGCCATC
>CAMBAQ010000143.1 GCA_945863785.1 Chthoniobacter flavus | reverse complement strand
AGGACAATACCCCATCATGCATGGCGACTTAAATCTGTTCATTTTGCATTCGACTGAATAAGCATAAGTCTCGATGAAACACTCCCTCCTCTCCGATGATGATTACTATCCTTTAATCGAAGCTCGGCATTGTGATCCGTTTCGCATTCTTGGAATTCGAAGGGTCGATGAAAGATGGGTGGCGCGGGTTCTCCGGCCCGATGTTCAGAGTGTTTCCGTTATTTTGGATGCAAACCCTTCTAAAAAGCATCCGCTCTCGCCTGCTGACGGGAATGGGCTTTTCGAGTGCATTCTTCCGGAATTCAAGGCGGGTGGGGGATATCAGCTTGAACTGACCGCTCACGATGGAACCACGTGGCGTGAGCGAGATCCTTATGCATTCTCTCCTGTGCTCGGGGAGGTCGATATTTACCTCTTCAACGAAGGAACGCACTACGACATCTACAAAAAAATCGGCGCTCACGTGAAGGTCATCGGTGACGTTCCGGGTGTTCATTTTGCAGTATGGGCGCCATCCGCGCAGCGCGTGAGTGTGGTTGGCGATTTCAATAATTGGGATGGTCGCATCCATCCAATGCGCAAGCTCACGCCCTCCGGTGTCTGGGAAATCTTCCTCCCGGGCGTTCACGAAGGTGCTCATTACAAATTCGAGATCCGCAGTGGAGTGGGGGATGTTTTTCTTAAAACCGATCCCTACGCCTTTTTTGCGCAACATGGAACAAGCACGGGGTGTATTGTTTTTGATCTGGCCCGCTACCAATGGGGTGACCAAGCTTGGATAGAGAAGCGCCCGAAGATCGATCCGTACAACAGTCCGATGAGCATCTATGAGGTTCATATCGGTTCTTGGCAGCGCATCACGGAGGATGGTGATCGTAGCTTGAGTTATCTCGAGTTGGGAGACCGCCTGATCCCTTACGTGAAGGAAATGGGATTCACGCACATTGAGCTCATGCCCGTGATGGAGCATCCCTTTGATGGATCTTGGGGATATCAGGTCGTGAATTACTACGCTCCGACGAGCCGGTTTGGAAACCCCGACGAGTTCCGCAACTTTGTCGATCGCTGTCACCAAGAGGGCATCGGCGTGATTCTCGACTGGGTGCCTGGTCACTTTCCGAAGGATGCCCATGGACTCGCGCGCTTCGATGGTACCTGTCTCTTCGAGCACGAAGATCCCCGCCTCGGAGAGCATCAGGACTGGGGCACGCTCATCTTCAACTATGGTCGCAATGAGGTGAAAAATTTCCTCATCGGTAATGCGCTTTACTGGATGGATGAGTTCCACATCGACGGCTTGCGCGTGGATGCCGTCGCCTCGATGCTCTATCTTGATTATTCCCGCAAGGAAGGCGAGTGGATACCGAATTGCTTCGGTGGACGCGAGAACCTAGAAGCGATCAGCTTCCTCAAGCGCTGCAACGAAGTCGCCTACGAGCGCTTCCCTGGCGTGGCCATGATTGCCGAGGAATCCACATCTTATCCCGGAGTCTCGCATCCGACCTACAACAACGGGCTCGGGTTCGGCTTCAAGTGGAATATGGGCTGGATGAATGACAGCCTGCGCTACATCAGCAAGGAGCCCATTCATCGGCGGTACCATCAGAGTGATGTCACCTTCTCCATGCTCTATGCTTTTCATGAGCATTTTATTCTCGTTCTCAGCCACGATGAAGTTGTTCACGGCAAGGGATCGCTCATCGATAAAATGCCGGGCGACTACTGGCAAAAATTCGCCAACTGCCGGATGTTCCTCTCTTGGATGTGGGCGCATCCTGGCAAGAAACTCATTTTCCAAGGTATCGAGTTTGGGCAGTTTGCCGAGTGGAAGCATGCTTTCAGTCTGGATTGGCACCTCACGGAATCTCCCGCACACGACGGGCTTCGTCGTTTGGTTCAACACCTCAACTGGCTCTACACTCACGAACCCTCGTTCTACGAATGTGACGATAGTTATGAAGGGTTTGAGTGGATCGATTTCAACGATGCCGATAACACCGTCTGGTCCTTCATGCGCAAATCCCGCACGGGGGCGACGATTGTTTTTGTTGTCAATGCGACCCCCGTCGTCCGTGAGGGATACCGCGTTGGCGTTAATGCGACGGGATTTTACGAGGAAATCCTCAATTCAGATTCCTCGACCTATGGCGGATCCAATGTAGGAAACTACGGTGGCGTTGATGCTTGCGAAAATTGGAGTTGGCAAAGTCAGCCCCATTCGATCCAAATCAATTTGCCGCCTTTATCGGTTGTTGCATTTAAACACATTCCGGCTGTCCCACAGGTCGCAAATAAAATGGGCAAGTAGGTATTTATCTAATTGCCAATTAGAAAAATAAGTCATACCAGTCCACATATGCCAAGACCCATATCTAACAAACAACTTCGTGGAAAACTGAATCTCACGATTCATCCTGAGATTCGTGCTTATGCTGATGAGCTTAGTTTGCTTCGTCGCCGCTCGATCTCACAACTTTTTGAGGATCTAGTGGATGCTGAGTGGATGCGCTTACAAGCGATGCGCCCGCCTCAATACATGGCGCCGCAGCAGCAACCCCAGCAAGCGCCGGCACAGACCTTCCGGCAAACTTATCCTCCTCAAGACCCTCCGCAGTAGTCGGGGTAGCGTAATCTGAAAAAACCTAATGCCGCTTGGCAAAAGGGTCGGCGTGTTGTTTTTTGCGTCCGTGATGGCCATTTCATTTGATGAATCCGAAGATCCTCATCACGCGAATATTGGCCACGGTGGGTGTCGTTTTTTTTTGTTACACGTTAGCGTCAGTTCCTCCAGTGGGGCTGTCCCAACTCGGTTGGCATACGTTGGGGGTGAGCACTCTTATGGCGCTTTTTTGGATCTCAGAGGCCATTCCCTTTGCCGTTACGGCGTTACTTCCACTGGTGCTTTTTCCGTTTGCTGGGATTTGCTCGGTGAGTGTCGCGGCGGCTCCGTATGCGAATCCGGTGATTTTTTTGTTTCTGGGTGGAATCTTTATCGCAAATGGACTTCAGCGAAGTCATCTGCATACGCGGATCGCGTTAAAAATCATCAGCCTTGCAGGAACGCGTAAATCGTCAGTCATTGCTGGATTCCTCCTGGCCTCGGCGTTTCTCTCTATGTGGGTGAGCAATACGGCGGTCGCCTTAATGATGTTGCCGATAGCCGTGTCGGTCATCGCTCTTTTTCATCACCAGCGGGATGCCAGCTTCGCTTCCGCATTGGTGCTCACGGTTGCCTATGGATCCAGCATCGGGGGGATGTCCACGCTCGTCGGTACGGCTCCGAATGCGATTTTGGCGGGATTTATGTTAGAAAACTACGGGATCGCAATCGGTTTCCTGAGTTGGATGTTTCTAGCGCTACCGCCGGCCTTGATTTTACTAAGTTTTTCTTGGGTGATTCTGACGAAGATCGCATTTCGACTGAAGGAAAATGTTGTCGATGATGCGACGGATTTGTTGGGGATCGAGACAAAGCGCTTAGGCGCTATCGGCATTGGGGAGTTTGGTGTGATGGCGGTTTTTTTTGTCACGGCAGGTCTGTGGCTCGCTCGGGGGTTTCTTCAAACTTGGTTCCCTTGGCTTTCGGATGCCACGATTTCGATGGCGGGAGGAATGACGCTCTTTTTCCTTCCTCTTGATCGCTCATGGAGTTCATCCATCCTGGATAAGGAAACGCTCAAAACAATTCCCTATGATGTGTTGCTCTTGATCGGTGGGGGATTGAGTTTGGCGGCGGCTATCCACACGAACGGAGTGGCGGCATGGGTCGGATCTTTTGCTCACCGAGCAGCTTCTCTCCCTGCGCCCGCTGTGCTCAGTGTGATTCTCTTTGTCATCATTTGCCTAGCGGAGCTCACAAGTAATACGGCGACCACATCGGCCTTCTTGCCCATTGCAGCTGCACTCGCTGCTGGATTAAACCTTCCTCCCTTGCCGCTTTTGGCAGGTGTGGCTTTGGCGAGCAGTTGTGGTTTCATGCTCCCCGTTTCCACTCCCCCCAATGCGATTGTCTTCAGCAGTCGGCTTGTCAGCATATCTCAGATGATTCGAGCCGGGATCTTGCTGAACTTCGGAGCGTGGGTCATTTTTTCACTATGGCTGGGGTGGGTGATTCCAAGAATTTCGAGCTTTGCGGATTAGCGATTTTCTGAGCTTTTGACGCAAGCCAAACACCTTTTCCATGACTCGATGGGATTATCCCAAAATCAAATGAGTCAGATATGGTCACCCATGAAAAACACCCTCCTCGCCGCCCTTATTCTCACTTCTTTGTCGCCGCTTCATGCCGTTGACGCGACTGCCACAAAAAACACCGCTTCGCCTCTATTTCAGGAGCAAATGCTTTCCGTGCTGCCTTCCCCTCCAGATCTCCCGAAGACGAACTTTGCGGTTTCCACGACCACCGACTTTGCTCCATCGAAGGGGCCGTGGTCGACGACCTGCTCGGAGGAGTCCGTCTTTCTTCGTTCCTTTCACACGGTGGATCAGCAAGGGAACCCCATCGAGCTACGCGTTGGCAAGGGCGGGCATCTGTATTCGATCCAGTCCGCGATTGGAGAGTTGGTTCCGCCTCAATGGAGACACGCGAATCACAAGACAGTCAGTCCTTGGAATGATGAGGTCTGGCAGGCGGTCGCAGTGACGAGCCAGCCCAATAAGGTCTTTGTGCATCAGTCCGGTTGCTATGTGAAGCCTGAGGAACCTCCCTTCTACGCGCCTTGCTTGGCGCAGTCTTGGTCTCAAGAAGACAAGTCCTTTACGATGCTGTCTTGGGGCATTGTGCCGCAGGTGACGAGCACTTTGGTTTCAGAGGTTCTGTATTACACCCGTTATCGTTTCGTTGCGCCTGGTGTTGTCGAAGTGACCAGCGGATTGTTCGACTTTGGAAAACGCGATTATCTTTGGCTGAATACGCCTTGGGGTGGTGTAAGGCAAACGGTGTTGGGGGAGTTATGGATTGCAGATAAAAGCGAACGCGGAACGGCGAAGTGGCTCAATCCACTGCCCCGTTTCGGAGCAGCCCACGATGGGGCGTTGGACTCTGC
>CAMBAQ010000142.1 GCA_945863785.1 Chthoniobacter flavus | reverse complement strand
ACATATCTTCGGACAAAACGGAATGTGAACGTAAAGATGCCTGACCATCGACCAACATTATCCACAGAGAGTCACAATACCACCTCGATCTGGGGGGGGATTCTTTGCCTGCTCCTCTTACTTTGGTGTTTTGCAGCTTCAGCCAAGGCGGAGGAGCCCATCGCAAAATCCCAGGTTTTTTATGCAACGAATACCGAGTCCCTCACACGAACCCGTGCCACGAATCCCGTATTGATTCAACTCATGGTCGACAAGATCGTCATAGCCGCAACGGGAAAAGCCGACCGCGCGAGCGCTTGGAGATCGCTAGTGAAACCGACTGACCGTGTCGGCATCAAAGTCTCCGCCGCAGGACGCACTGTGAGCGGAACGCACCCCGAGGTGGTGAATGCCATCGCCAACGGACTGATTGAAGCAGGTGTTCCTCCCTCCAACATTATCGTGTGGGATCGAAATCTGGAGGATTTACTCGCAGCGGGATTCCGTCGAGAGAGTCGGCTTTACCAACTGCGCTGGGTTGATCCGGCGAGCGGATACGACCGCAAGTCTCAACTCACAGCTCCTGTTTTGGGACGCTTGATCTGGGGCGACAGCGGTTTTGGAAATCGAACCGGCTCACGAATGGAAGACCGCCTTAGCTCGGGTGAGCAGCTCAGCAGCAATAGCTATTTTTCCAAAGTCCTCAGCAAGGATGTGACCAAAGTGATCAACGTCCCCTCACTCACTGACAGCTTCCTCACCGGAGTGAATGGAGCCCTAGCCAACATGACCCTACCGAATCTGGACAACTGGCGCCGCTTCACCCGCGACCCCGCCTTTGGCGACCCCTACCTCGCCGAAATCTATGCCGACGAGATGATACGCGGCAAAGTGGTGCTCACGATTTTAGACGGGCTCATCTTGCAATATGCCGGAGGTCCGTTCCCCAACCCAGGATTCAGCATCGCAAATCACACACTCTACGCGAGCAAGGACCCAGTCGCGATTGATGCCACCGCTGCACGGCTTCTTAATGAAAACCGATCTCCAGCCAAACTTCCTGCACTGGACGAAATGACACATTGGATCGAAAGCGCTGCGCTCATTGGACTCGGAAAATACAAGGAATCCAACATCGAGCTCATGCCCGTCGCCACTCGTCCGCCTCCGACTCTCAAGCCTTCCGCGACTCCATGAGGTTTCCCGCCTTCGGCAGCAGTCTCTCCGCACTCCAAGTCCCGCTGGATCTCCCAGATCTTTGGCAACAAGGGGCTGTCGGGCATTTAAAAGAAGGTTTCGATGTGGTGATCGATGCTCCGACCGGTGCCGGAAAAACCCGCGTATTTGAGTTATTTTTCAAGTCTCCCGAAGCGCAAAGACTCGGCCAGGCCGTCTACACCGTCCCCACCCGCGCCCTCGCCAATGACAAATGGTGTGAGTGGAAAAAACTCGGCTGGAATGTCGGCATTGCCACCGGCGATGTAGCGGAAAATCTCTCCGCGCCGGTGATCGTGGCCACGCTGGAGACTCAGCGCGAGCGCATCCTCACGGGGCATGCTCCGGGTCTCCTTGTTCTCGACGAATACCAAATGATCTCCGACTCCAACCGGGGATTGAACTACGAGATGGCGATGGCCCTCCCACTCCCCTCAACTCGACTCCTTCTTCTCAGCGGAAGCGTTCGAAATCCTACGGAGATCGTCGAATGGTTGAAGCGACTCGGTCGCCGTGTTCATATCATCCAAGTCAAGAATCGCCCCGTACCTCTGGATGATTTTTCCATCGAGAACCTCCCGCGCGTGCCGTCCCATGTTCATGGTTACTGGCCACGAATCGCTGCCGGAGCGGTTCTGGCTGGGCTCACTCCGCTTCTGATTTTCGCTCCTCGCCGCCGCGAAGCGGAAAAAATGGCACAACAAATCGCGGCTGCCCTCACGGTGGAGTCCCCCCTTTCCATCCCGCAAAGCGACCAAGCCATGCTCGGACGCGACCTCACCCGCCTCCTCCAAAAGCGTGTCGCCTACCACCATAGCGGACTCCCCTACTCCGCCCGGTCAAAGTGGATTGAAGCCCTCGGCAAGGAGGGAAAACTCGATGTCATTGTTGCTACCACCGGTCTGGCTGCGGGAATCAATTTTTCCGTCAAAGCCGTGATGGTTTCCTCTACGACCTATGGTGACGGACGCTTCCAACGCGAACTTCGCGCGGACGAATTACTCCAAATGTTTGGTCGTGCCGGGCGGCGAGGCATCGATGAAGAAGGCTTCGTGCTTGTCGGAAATGATACCCCGCGACTCATGGACGCCGCCCCACGTCAACTTCGTCGCGTGAATCAAATCGATTGGCCCACGTTGTTGCGAGTGATGGAGGAAGGCGGCGAGTCAGACGAAACTCCTATCGCGCGAGCAGTGAAACTCTGCGAACGCCTCTTCAGCAGACAAAGCATTTCTCCCCTCCTCGAAGATTCCCTCAAACTGAATAGCATTAATCAACGCTACGAACCAACTCGTTTAGAATTCTTGGGTTCAGACCAAATATGGCATCCACAGAAATCCGCCCACTTAGCCCAAGTGCACCTCAGCGAATGCCTCATCTGGCATCGGGAGCGCTGGATTCCCGCTTTAAAATCCCCCGCTTCACTCGATTTCTTCCACACCGGCAGGCCCTGCAAAATCGGAAAGGGAGCCGACTTTGCTTACGCCAAGGAAGTCCCTGTGGCACGTGTGTCGAACGGCGAGTGGCTACCGCTGCCGTGGATTCAAAAAAAACTCGGCCTTGGCAAAAAAGAGTCCTTCACCCTCCAAGCACTTGAGCAAACCGTCATGCCACTCCTTGCCCCCGAATGGGCGCCCGCAAGATTTCATCAACTTCAACAACACGGCAACAACCTCATGGCTCAGTTAGCCTTGGACGCCATCCCAACCAAAGCCACGATCATGCCGGACGGCACCGCCTTGCTGCAGGCCCCGACGCGGAGAGTCGATGTTTCCGAAATCGCTGATACCCCATCCGAATTCGATCCACCCCGTGGTTCACCTGCATTTATTTGGAAGAAGCTCGGCTTGGTAGATAATGCAGGAGTTCCCACCGCCCGAGGGCGTGTTTTTAGCCGATTCCAAAATGGCGAAGGTCTCATGATTGCAGCCGCTCTCGAAGATCCGGCCTATCCTGTCGAAGATATCGTCAAACACCTCGCCAACCTGCGGGGCGGTCCGCGATTCACCGATTTTGCAGATGGTCCCAGCTTAAGACTCGCCACCAGCGCACGTGAACTCTACGGCCATGTCGACTACGAAGGCTATCTCGTTGCTGGATTGTGCCCCGGGTTTGGGGAAGGTACTTGGGAAGCGCTCGAGATTTACAACACCGAGGGGCTCAAATCGCTTCAGAAGGAAACGGAATCGATCCGCCGGGGCGACCTCGAGCGGGCCAACTTAGAGTGGAAAAGCCTTCTACGTCATATCCTTCACGCTGCCAATCCCTCTGCTCCTCGCTGGGAGGAATTCCAATCCTGCGCTGCCGCACAACTTCATGTCGCCCGCTCTTGATCATCGCCCACAAAGCCGTTTTTTCCGACTTCCCCATTTGATGACTTTGGGGTGTGCTCGGCATTTGACTTGAGTCACTTCTAACCTAGTATGCTCGCGAATCAATGAGCCACCTGAAAAGACCTCACGTTTTATTTGTTTGTACCGGGAATGTCTGTCGAAGCCCGATGGCGGAGGTTCTTTTTCGTCATGTAGCCAAAAAATCTGGCCAAGACATCCATGTCGAATCCGCCGGAATCAGCGCGGGCCAAGGCCAGCCAGCCAGCCGCGACGCGGTCGATGCCGTGGCCAGTGATGGGCTCGATCTTAGGAAATTCCGCAGCCAGAGCCTCACAGAAAAACTTCTCAGCGAAGCGACCCATGTTTTTGTGATGACTCAAGACCATGCGCGTCTCATTGATTTGTTTTACCCCGAGTTCGTCCACAAAGTGAAGTTGCTGCGCTTCGAGGAAAAGGGGATTCCTGACGTCCCAGACCCCATCGGACAAGGCCGCAGCGTCTACAACGAATGCAAACGCACCATCCAAAAAGCCCTTCCATCTGTTCTTAAAATGATCACCAATCCATCCATGCCAACCATCACAGAAGACACACCCGTGCTGCCAGCCCTCGCCGAGACCGACCCCGAAATCGCGTCCGCGATCAAGAAGGAATACCACCGTCAATTTGAGCATATCGAGCTGATCGCCTCCGAAAACTTCACCAGCCGTGCGGTCATGGAAGCGCAAGGATCCTGCCTCACTAATAAATACGCCGAGGGCTACCCCGGTCGCCGCTGGTATGGCGGTTGTGAATATGTGGACATCGTCGAGACTCTCGCTATTGAGCGGGCCAAAAAACTTTTCGGCGCCCAGCACGCCAACGTTCAGGCCCACAGCGGCAGCCAAGCCAACATGGCCGTCTATTTCAGTGTACTCCAGCCGGGGGATAAAATCCTGACGATGGACCTTGCCCATGGCGGTCACCTCACCCACGGACACAAGGCGAATTTCTCCGGTAAGCTCTACGAGGTCCACCACTATGGAGTGAGCCGCGACACCGAGATGATCGACTACGATGCGCTTGCCAAACAAGCGGACGAAGTGAAACCCAAAATGATCACCGCTGGGGCATCGGCTTATTCACGCACGATCGACTTCAAACGCATGCGAGAGATCGCCGACTCAGTCGGAGCCTTTCTCTTCGTCGACATGGCGCACATCTCGGGCCTCGTCGCAGGCGGAGCCCATCCTTCTCCGATTCCGTTTGCGGACTTCGTGACGACCACCACTCACAAAAGCCTCCGCGGACCCCGCGCCGGACTCATCATGTGCCGCGAGGAATTTGCCAAGAAGATCGACGGGCAGATGTTCCCAGGCGTTCAGGGTGGGCCACTCATGCACGTCATTGCCGCCAAGGCGGTCTGCTTCCACGAGGCTCTCCAACCTGGCTTCCGTGACTACTCACGACAAGTTGTGAGCAATGCCAAGGCGATTGCAGCGCGTCTCGCCATGCTCGGTCTTCGCATCGTTTCTGGAGGCACTGACAACCACGTTCTCCTAGTTGATCTCCGCTCAGCGGGCCTCA
>CAMBAQ010000141.1 GCA_945863785.1 Chthoniobacter flavus | reverse complement strand
CTCGTGCGATTTCGTACCGAGCACCGCTGCGAGACGGTCACGGACATCATCGACTGCCGCCCTCGCCTGACGTCCAGCCGAGTGAATGGACGAAGGATTTCCAAAATCGCCGTCCAAAAACGGCAACATGGCATCCCTCGCCTCAGGGGCGAGTGGCGTGGTGGCGTTGTAGTCTAGATAAACCATTCGATTTCCGTGGAACCGACCAAACGGTTCTTATCAACGATACGCAATTGTTTCTCTTCGTAAACTACGAGTGAATCCGATGGGACGCTTTGCATAAGAAAAACGTTCGCTCCGATGGTAGATCCGCTGCCAATCACCGTTCCGCCACCGAGAATAGTGGAATTCGGGTAGATGGTCACATTATCTCCCACTTCAGGATGACGCTTACCGCCTTTCACAATGGAACCAGACTCGTCCTTGGCAAAGCTGCGGGCGCCGAGGGTGACTCCGTGGTAAAGCTTTACACGCCGACCGATACGGCAGGTTTCGCCAATGACGACCCCCGTCCCGTGGTCGATGAAAAAATAAGCCCCGATTTCGGCGCCAGGATGAATGTCGATTCCGGTGCAGGCGTGGGCCCACTCGGTCATCATCCGAGGCAGGAGCGGAATTTTTTCGAGGTAGAGCAAATGGGCGCAACGCTGAATCGCGATCGCTTCCAGAAAAGGATATGAAAGAATGATTTCCTCATTGCTCACCGCCGCCGGATCGCCCTCATAGGCAGCAATAATATCCGTGCGCAGCAACTCCCGAACGCCCGGAAGAGCCTCCAAAAACTGCAACAAGAGCTCGCTGGCGCGGGATTTGGGGCATTCAGGGTCGGAAATCCGGAGGCTTTTGAAAATTTGGTCCTCGAGTTGATCGGCCAGAGCTTGAAGACGAGTCCCCGTGATCTCAGCGAGTTCGCTTTTGTGAATCGGTCGCTCGTCATGAAATCCTGGAAAAAGGAATTGCAGCAATTGCTCGCAGAGGCCCGCCAGAGCACGCTTGGAGGGCAGATTATGTCCATCCGTATTATTCAGCCCGCCCACCAACTCGTAGGAGGTGAGAATCTGACTGGCGATATCTGTCAACCGGCTTTGCATGTCGGGAGACTATGTGGATTCGCCTCTTATGTCGAGAATCAGGTGATCAGGCTTGGCCGTGATCGGGAGGCAGGGCCCCGGCTCCCGCCCGGCAGCGGTAACCCGTAGCGGAGTATCCGGTTTGGGCGTCGTAGACGGATTTGACGTTTTTGAGAACCTCTTCGACGGCATCTTGCTCCACCAAAGCAACTATCGCGCCCCCGAACCCACCGCCAGTCAAACGTGCACCAAGGCAGCCTTTTTGTTGGATGGCGAGTTCGACCAGCAAATCCAGCTCCGGCGTGCTGTTTTCAAAATTCTCCATCGAGCTGCGGTGAGATGCCGCCATCAGTTGACCGAGTTTATCTCCATGCCCAGCCCGAAGAGCCTCAATCGCCTCGAAAACACGCTCATTTTCACCCACCACATGACGGGCGCGACGCTTCGCCAGAGCGGGAAGATCAGCAGCCTCGAGTGCGGCGCTGGTCGTGTCGCGAAGCGCCTCAACGCCCATCGCTGCGGCAGCCGCAAAGCACTGCTCGCGCCGTTCGTTATATTCTCCACCGGTCAGCGCATGTTTGACGGAGGAATTAATGATGAGCAGACCGAGATGGGAGGGAAAAGGAATCTCCTCCACTGACTCCGCCCGGCAATCCAGATAAACCAGATGATCCTTACGACCAAAAACCGACGAGGCTTGGTCGAGGAGACCGCAATTCACTCCCACAAAATCATTTTCCGCGCGTCGGCAAAGCTTGGCGACCTCCATGCGAGAGAGCGTGAAAGGATAGAGGCGCGAAAGAAAAACCGCCGTCGCCACCTCAAGTGCGGCCGAACTAGATAGGCCAGCGCCACTTGGGAGCGTGGTCTCAAACTGCACCGCAAATCCCCCCGCCTCTGCGCCCGCGCGAGCCAGCATTTCCGCAACACCGAGCGGATAGTCCGTCCAATCGCGGCGGGGTTTTAATCCCTCATTCCGATTCAGGGTCACCATGCCGCCCATATCCCCGCTGCCGAGTTGAACCTCACCATTGGCAAGGCGGCACCCTGTGGCGGTCACCCCAAGTTGTAAAGCCGCTGAGAGGACAACACCTCCATTGTAATCTGTGTGATTCCCGAGGATCTCCACGCGACCGGGGGCGAAGGCAGTTGTATTAGTCATACGCCTCATCATTCCGAGTGCCTTGACGCTTGCCAAGGATGAATTCCATGTCAGAATAAAAAGTGTAACCCACCAATAAAATTATGTCTGATACAACCGAATCCAATCCAGTGGTGAAAAAACTCGAAAGCAGCACAGAACACGCCAAAAAAGCTCTCGATGCGGCAGCAAGCGCCGGCAGAGTGGTTGGTGAAACTGTCAAAACCCAAGCCAAAGAGGCTTTTGAAGCCAGCCGGGGCCATCTCGGTGCCGCCGCGAAAGACCTTGGTGAGGCCGCGAGCACGACCTACCAAGACCTTCGTGATCAGGCCCGCGTGAAAACCGAAGACATCAGATTCAAAGCAAACCATTTTTTGGATGATGCCTCTGGGTACGCACAGAGCTACCAAACCGAAGCGGAGGCCTACATCCGCGAGAATCCGCTCCAATCCGTGGGTATCGCGCTTGGCGTTGGCTTCCTTTTAGGAGTTATCCTTCGTCGTTGATTGCAGCGAAAAATCGCACCATGAGCGCTTCAAAACCGGAGCTTGATGGCCGGTCCACGGCACCTCGTGGACTCATGGCGGAAATCCTGAGTCTCATCGGATCTTCGGGCCGGTATTTGCAGGCGATTTTGGCTTTGGCTGGGGAGGAATCCCGCGAAGCCATGGCGCTCTACACGCGCTTGCTGGTGATGCTCGCGGCGGCGCTCTTTTTTGCCGCCTTGGGGTATATCCTCTTGGTGATCGCTGTTGTCTTTTTAGCGGCCCACTTCCTTGCCCTCTCTTGGCTCTGGATTTTTTCTGCACTCACGATCCTGCATGGATTAGCCGCTTACCTTTGCGCTAGGTATGTGAGGGATTACAGCCGCAGCCCCATTTTGACCATGACTCGCCGAGAGATCGCAAGCGACCTAGAAGCCCTTCAGAAGAACGCTCCCCGCCATGAGTAATAAGGAAGCCATTCTCGAAGAACTCCGCCGGAGCCGACTCGCCATCGCCCGCGACACCGCCGCCATCGCGGAAGAGTTTAATATTCTCGGCAAACTCAGGCGCTCGGTAACATCTCGTCCCTTCGCGTGGTTAGGTGGAGCCGCGGCGCTGGGATACATCTTTGCAGGTCCAAAAACCAAAACCATCACCAAGATCGTTCCTCAAAAAGGCGATTCTTCCGCTCTAAAGAAAGAGCCTGCCACGAAAGATCGCCAGCGCTGGCTGATGACCACTTTTAACATTTGCAAACTCGCACTTCCCTTCGTTCGGCCCGCGCTTTCCGCGTATGCCGCTCGCCGTTTGGGAGAATTTTCAGAGAAAATAGGACGCTAATTTTTTATGCATGATCCCCGTTTGGACAAACTGGCAGACGTTCTCACGAGCCACTCGACGAAACTGAAATCTGGAGAAAAAGTTCTCATCGATATCTTTGACGCCACAGACGAAATGGCGATTTCTCTCATCCAGGCCACTAGGGCCCGCGGCGCCATTCCCTTTGTTCAAATGCATCACGCGCGTGTGTCCCGCGAAATCGCATTAGGTGCAGAGAAAGCTCAACTGACGATCGCTAGCAGCGTGGAATTGGCCCGCATGAAAAAGATGGACGCCTACATCGCGGTGAGAGGCAGCCACAACATCACCGAAATGAGTGATGTGCCGGACGAAAAAATGCGTCTGATCTCCGGAGCGATGCGCCCGGTGATGGATTGGCGGATCAATAAGACCAAGTGGGTCGTGCTACGCTGGCCGACGCCCGCCATGGCTCAACAAGCGCAGATGAGCACGCCGGCATTTGAGGATTTCTACTTCAAAGTTTGCACGCTCGATTACAGCCGAATGGCCCCAGGCATGGCTGCGCTCAAAGCGCTGATGGATAGCACCGACAAAGTTCAACTCAAAGGCCCTGGCACAGACCTCCATTTTTCCATCAAGGGAATCGGCTCTGTGACTTGCGGCGGCGACCGCAACATCCCGGATGGTGAAGTTTTTTCCTGCCCCGTGAAGAAAAGCGTCGAGGGCTTCGTGACCTTCAATGTGCCTAGCATTTATCAAGGCCAGGCATTTGATGGCGTCCGCTTGGAATTTTCGGCGGGAAAGATCGTGAATGCCTCATCCAACAACACTTCTGCGCTCAACCGGATTTTGGATAGTGATGAAGGCGCCCGCTACATCGGGGAATTCGCCCTCGGTTTCAACCCCCACATCCTCCACCCGATGCGCGATATCCTGTTCGACGAAAAAATCGCGGGGTCATTCCACTTCACGCCTGGACAAGCCTACAAAACGGCTGGAAACGGGAATACAAGCCGCATCCACTGGGATATGGTCTGCATTCAACGACCCGATTGCGGTGGCGGCGAGGTGTGGTTCGACGGAAAACTGATTCGCAAAGACGGGCTATTTGTCCCAACTGCACTCAAAAAACTGAATCCCGACTACCTTCTCGGAAAAGCGAAGTAAGAGGGTATTCTGAGCTATCAAGCGGCCTCTGAGGCAATTTTGTTTGCCGTTATCGATTCAACCCGATAATTACTCAGCCCTCTGATATGGAAAATACCCTGGCCTCGCGAGAATTGCAGATCGAGCGCAAACACGTTATTATTGAGTTGCGCGAAAATGACCGGGGGAGATTTCTCAAAATCACTGAAGAAGCCCACGGGCGACGGAATTCGGTGATCATCCCCAGCACGGGTTTGGATGAGTTTGAAACCCTCCTCGACGAGGTCCTCACCGCCGGCGAAGAGATCGAATAAGGCCCGCGTTTTCAAATCCCGGACAAAGTCGTCCGTCGTTATTTTTTCCACCTCTCGAGGGATTCCTCGTGCAAATGCCGCCGCTTGAAATAGCGCGAAAATATCCCGTATCTCGGACTGAAAAAGTAGGCAAGAATGAATGCGGCTCCGAGTATCAATACGATGGCCGGACCGGATGGGATATTCGCCCA
>CAMBAQ010000140.1 GCA_945863785.1 Chthoniobacter flavus | reverse complement strand
AAAAGAAGGGGGGACGGCCGTCTCGGCCGTTTTGAGACTGGGCCACTTGCTCGCACCCTCCCCATCGGAACCAAGGAGCACAACAACGCACACAGGCGGGACGCACTGTGCCCCTCTCCTAAAATCCAAAAGCAAGCTGCTTTTGGTATTACCCGCTCACCATGCTTCTGCGCATCATTGCCACGCAAGCCCTTGTTCTCCTCATTCCGGTGTAGGCTATTGCGAGTTGCTGTTGCTGCGGCATCGTTTAATAAGGATCCGGGACGGGGGAGATTTTTTAAAGATTGGAAGTCGCTTGGTTGCCATCCAGATTAAATTTGATCAATATCTCGGAACTACGACGGAATCCCATAGAATATCATCGTGCAAACTCAGGAACAAACTCCCACTAAATTGAACTATGATGCTGTCATTGTGGGAGGTGGTTCCGCAGGCGTGGCGGCCGCTATCGCTTGCGCAAGAGAGGGGCTGGATACGCTGTTGATCGTTCGAGGGAGCGAGTTGGGCGGCAATATCTCTCAGGGCCTCGTTCACAGTATTAGCGGGCTTTACTTGATCAGCGGAGACGTGGTTCCTCATCCAGCCAATGGCGGTTTCGCCTTGGAATTCACCGAAAGACTTCTTAAGACCGAGTCCGCAATGGGGCCTGTGAGAATGAACCACGTGGACGTGCTTTTACAGGAACCGCAACTTTTCTCGCTCCAATGCACCCGGCTGTGCGGAAAGGAAAAAAACCTCACCGTTGTTTTCAATTCGACCTTGCGATCCGTCACGTCGAATGGAGCGGTGATTGAATCGCTCGAGATCGACACCCAGCCTGAGCCGATCCGAGCCGCGGTTTTTGTGGATGCGAGCAGTGATGCAAAACTCTCTTTTCTTGCCGGTGCGGACTACGAGGAAGCTGATCCCGCCGAACTGCAGCGCGCGGCGTATATTTTTTCTATTGGGAACGTTAATCTGGATGACGTTGACGATGATTCGCGATTTATCCTTTCACAAAAAATTGTAGCAGGCATTCGAGATGGATCGCTCGATCCGCAACTCGCCGCTGCCGTTATACGTCCGACTGGACTCGCTGATCAGTCTCGCTGGACTATTGATTTAGAGTCCGAGGGAGACCATTATAGTCCATTGAATCCGGAGTGTCTCACACGTCTCCAGATTCTAAGTTGCCAGTTGGCAGCGCAGTTGGAGGCTTATCTTCGCGCATCCGTGGAGGGGTTTGAACAATGTCTCATCACGGCTTCCCATGCGCAAACCACGGCGAGAGAGAGTCGGCGTGTTTCGGGGCGTTACTGCCTGACGGAAAATGATATTCTCGATGGAGTCGAATTTGAGGATGCCGTTTGCCGATCCGCTTGGCCTATCGAGTTGAGAGAATCGGTGCGGGGACCGAAATCTAAATCACCTAAGAAAAGTAAGCCGTGCGATATTCCTCTCCGAGCACTTATTTCTAAAGATTTTGACAATCTCCTCATGGCTGGGCGCTGCATTTCCGCCAGTCTTCAGGCTCAAGGCGCTCTACGCGTCATCGGAACCAGTCTTGCGGTGGGGCAGGCCGCCGGTCTCGCCGCAGTGGCTATCAAGCGATCCTCATTAGGAACGATCCCGCTTGGCGAAGAGGCTGTTGTAGCTGCGCCGATCCACGAAAAGATCTTTTCCGATATCGACCGCTGACATGGGAACATCTTTTTCCAACAAACAACTCGCCCAAGCTTACACCAACTCGAAGTGGCTGCGAGGCTACATCGTGGGGAAGTTGGCGTGGGATCCTGTTTTCAAAACCGCTTGGAAAATCATTATCAATCGGGGAAAACCTGTCCTCGATATCGGCTGCGGGCTAGGCCTACTCGGGATATCTATGCGCGCAGCGGGTATACCATTTCCCTACCGAGGCGCAGATCCGTCGATCTGGAAAATCAACAAAGCTTTAGAAACGATGCGTTACTACGGCTTCGAAGAAGTCGCCTTTGAAGTCAACGATGCCCTCAATATACCGATTCCCCCTGGGGCGACTGTTTTTCTGGTCGATGTCCTTCATTATCTCAAACCCGCGGATCAGAGAAAAATGCTCGAGCGTCTCGCGGATGCCGCCGATGCGGGATCGCTGGTGCTGATTCGGACCGCTTTCAAAGGGGTTGGATTGCGGTATGCGCTGACGCTGATTCAAGAGTGGTGGACGCGATTATCGGGATGGATCCGTGGTGGGGCGATCAATTTTCCCATCCGCAGAGAAATGCTCGGCTATTTCAAACATCGAGGTCTCAAGGTCATGGTTACTCCGCTGTGGGGAAATACCCCTTTCGCTAGCGAGTTGATCGTCATCGAGCCTGTTGAGACCTCTGCATCTTAGGCGATAGAAGTGATGTCGGGCTTCCCATCAGAAATCAAGAAGGGCAAATCCTGCACTAGGGGTTTGTCAAACGTCGCTCAATAGCTAGAGTCCATTTTCAATTCCATGGTTGCCACAATATACGAATTCCTTTCTAGCCTGCCCATGCCGACATCCTCCGCGGTGGTCGAGGCTCTTCCTGTGATTGTTTCCCTGATCATCATCGAAGGGCTTCTGAGCGTGGACAATGCCCTTGCCATCGCCGCGATGGCTAGTCATCTGCCTGGAAAACAAAAATATCTCGCTCTGAAATTTGGCATCATCGGCGCCTATTTTTTTCGTGGATTATGCCTGGCCTTCGCGGCATGGATCATTGAGAACCCGTGGCTCAAAATCTCTGGCGCGGCCTACCTTGTTTATCTCATGTGCAGCCACTTTCACGATGCGTCTGCGGAAAAGAACGGACCCAAGGGCCACCATCGCGAAAGGGGATTCTGGGGTACGATTATCGCCATTGAGATCATGGATCTGAGTCTGAGTGTGGACAACGTGGTGGCAGCGGTGGCCATGAGCCCGAAGCTTTGGGTCGTCTGCACGGGCGTTTTTATTGGCATTCTGGCGCTGCGGTTCGTTGCCGGAGCCTGCATTAGACTCATCGAAAAATACCCAATTTTGGAGCACACAGCGTTTCTTTTGATCGGTTACGTCGGTTTCATTCTCGTTTACGAGTTGTTGAGCGATCCACACAGTGGGCTTCAGATCCTGCCCGGTCCGGTGCACGTGAGCACCTGGCAGAAATTTATTGGGATCGTGATCATTGTGGCCCTCTCGCTTCTTTACTCCAAAGTCCCCGCCATCAAGGCCACATTGTTGCCCTTTATTCGCTTGGGTAGGATTCCAATGGCCCTCGTTGCCGGTTCCATTGGATTAGTGGTCAGACTAATAAAGTGGCCGTTCCTCATCGCATTCCGATAATCTCCATTCACGGTGCGGCTGTAGATTTGCCTTTAAGGAAGCGCTGCGCCTATGGGGGGCGAGCAAGTTTACTCCGCTCATATCAGTCTGGTGCCATGCCTAAACTTGCAGTCCCAATCATCAATCACTATTGCCCACGGAGCCCGAAATATGTTTCAGATACTTAATTAAACCATGACATCGCCATTCAATACCCTGCGTTCCTTCGATTCCGGCAGTAAATCCGCTTCGTTTCTCCACTCGCTCCCTGCTCTCGAAGAGGCTGGCGTCGGCCCGATCTCTAAACTCCCAGTCAGCATCCGCATCGTCCTCGAATCCGTGCTTCGCAACTGCGACGGAAAGAAAGTCCAAGCCCGCGATGTCGAAACGCTCGCCAACTGGAAAGCCAAGGCCCCCGCGCAGGACGAAATTCCTTTTGTTGTGGCCCGCATCGTGCTTCAGGACTTCACCGGCGTGCCGCTTCTGGTGGACCTCGCGGCCATGCGCACAGCAGTGAAAGGCCTCGGTGGCAATCCCGCGATCATCGAGCCCCTCGTGCCCGTGGATCTTGTTGTAGACCATTCGGTGCAGGTGGATTTTTATGGTTCGGCCCAAGCGCTCCAGTTGAATCTGGACATGGAATTCAAGCGCAACCGTGAACGTTACCAGTTCCTCAAATGGGGCCAGCAAGCTTTCCAAACCTTCGGCGTCGTGCCTCCGGGCATCGGCATCGTTCACCAAGTGAATCTCGAGTATCTCGCGAAGGGCGTGCTTTCCGCTCCAGACGCAAACGGCACGATCTTTTATCCCGACACTCTCGTCGGTACTGACTCGCATACGACCATGATCAATGGTCTGGGTATCGTCGGTTGGGGCGTTGGCGGCATCGAAGCCGAGGCGGGAATGCTCGGCCAGCCTGTGTATTTCCTCACGCCGGAAGTTGTCGGCGTGAACCTCACGAATAAGCTTCGCGAAGGCGTCACTGCGACCGACCTCGCGCTCCATGTCACGCAACTTCTCCGTGCCGCAAAGGTGGTTGGTAAATTTGTGGAATTTTACGGCGAAGGTGCAGCCACACTTCCGCTCACTGACCGCGCTACGATCGCGAATATGGCTCCCGAATACGGCGCTACGATGGGCTTCTTCCCCGTCGATGCGGAATCTGTCAACTACCTCGCTGCCACCGGCCGCACTCCGGAACAATGCCGCGCGTTCGAAAACTATTTCAAAGCGCAAAACCTCTTCGGTATGCCGAAAAAAGGGGACATCGAATACAGCGTGGATATCGACATTGATCTCTCGACCGTCCAGCCTAGCGTAGCTGGTCCGAAGCGCCCGCAAGATCGCATTAATGTTCCTGATCTCAAAAATACCTTCAACAGCCTGCTCACGAAATCCGTTGCTGATGGTGGATACGGCAAAGCGCCAACGGATCTAGGTCGCTCCGCCGCCGTTAAACGCAACGGCGCGCAAAGCGCTGATGAGGCCGAGATGGTCAATGACCGCCCGACACCGGATGCCATCACCGCCGCCCACGCCAAAGGCGACCTCCATCTCCGCAACGGCTCGGTCCTGATTGCCGCCATCACGAGCTGCACGAACACCAGCAACCCAAGCGTCATGATTGGTGCCGGACTCCTCGCGAAAAAAGCCGCCAGCCGTGGCCTCCGAGTCGATCCCGCTGTGAAGACATCCCTCGCTCCGGGTTCCCGCGTGGTGAAGGACTATCTCGAGACCACCGGCCTCCAGCCCTACCTCGATCAACTCGGATTCCAGATCGTCGGCTACGGCTGCACGACCTGCATCGGCAACTCCGGCCCGCTCGCTCCCGAGATCGAAAGCGCCATCGTGGAGAACGACCTAGTCACCGCAGCCGTCCTCTCGGGCAACCGCAA
>CAMBAQ010000139.1 GCA_945863785.1 Chthoniobacter flavus | reverse complement strand
AATCAGCCCAAGGAAATCATCATCATCGGAGCCGGCGCCATCGGCATCGAGTTTGCGTATTTTTTCAATGCTTTCGGGACCAAAGTGACCGTGGTCGAGATGCAACCGAACATTCTTCCAGTCGAAGACACCGAGGTTAGCCAGACACTCGAAAAATCCCTCGCCAAGCAAGGCATCAAGCTCCTCACAAATACCAAAGTCGATAAGGCAGAAACCACCAACAAAGGAGTTCGCCTCACCGTCACTGGAAAGACCACCGAGACGATCGAAGCCGACATCGCACTAGTCGCGATCGGCGTTTCGCCACTCATGCCCACCGGGATGGATTTTGAAACCGACGCGAAGGGCTACCTCAAGACCAATGAGAACTATGAGACAAATGTGAAGGGCGTCTACGGCGCGGGAGACATCATCGGGCCACCTTGGCTCGCTCACGTCGCCAGCTACGAAGCCATGCAAGCCGTGGAGGGAATGTTCACCGGATCCAAGCCGAAGAAGGTTTCTGTTTTCCCAGGCTGCACGTATTGCCAACCGCAAGTCGCAAGCGTGGGACTCACGGAACGCGCGGCAAAGGAAAAGGGCCTCAAATTCAAAGTCGGAAAATTCCCATTCTTGGCCAGCGGCAAAGCTCAGGCGGTCGGCGAGAGCGAGGGATTCGTGAAACTTCTCGTCGGCGAGAAGCATGGTGAAATCCTTGGCGCCCACATCATCGGCGCGGATGCCACCGAGATGATTGCCGAACTCGGACTCGCGATCACGATGGAGGCCACCTACGAGGAACTCATCGCCACCATCCATGCCCATCCAACGCTCAGCGAAGCGATCCATGAAGCTGCGCACGCCTCACAGGGCCACGCAATTCACTTCTAATACCAGATAAAAACTCAGCCAAGGCTCGATCGAATGACGGGCCTTGGCTTTTTTTTTAGGTGAACTTCACCTTCGGGTAGGTTTTGAGATAACTGGCCACCTCCGCAACAAAGGCATCGCCGAACTCGGACTGCTTTCTCTCGCTGATTCCCTCGATGAAACGGAGATCGGCAACCTTCGTCGGATATTCCCGAGCCATGTGCCGAAGGGTATTGTCTCCAAAGATGACATAAGCCGGCACGGCCCGCTCATCCGCGAGTTTTTTACGCAACTTGCGCAGGCGATCGAAGAGCGTTTCGTCACAGGCGATCTCGCCCGCGCGGGGAGCCGCCACCTTTTTCACCGCCATCGTCTTCGTTAGCACAATGACCCTCCGGCTCTTCAACGCATCCAAGCCTTCGGGACTCAGTGAAATCGTCGGAAACTGGCCAGTATCCTGAGCCAAAAGCCCGGCCCGAAGTAATTCCCTACCGATAGCACTCCACTCGGAGCGGCTCAATTCCTTACCGATTCCATAAGTGGTGAGTTGGTCGTGACCCCAACGGCGGATTTTTTCCGTGTCCGCACCGGTGAGTATTTCGATGAGGTGATTCATGCCCACGCCGAAGCGCCCCCCCTGACGAACCCGATAGGCACAGGAAAGTAGTT
Organism: Chthoniobacter flavus; assembly: GCA_945863785.1. Lineage (GTDB taxonomy): Bacteria > Verrucomicrobiota > Verrucomicrobiia > Chthoniobacterales > Terrimicrobiaceae > UBA967. The sequence goes on along the minus strand of CAMBAQ010000139.1, from coordinate 3,704 downwards.
TCTGAGCCTGCGTGGTGGCATCATAGGTCTCACGGGGTTGGATGCAGTTATCGCAAGCCGCGCAGTTCGGCACAGAATAATCCTCGGCAAAATAATTCAGCAACTCGCGGCGGCGGCAGGTCGGGCACTCCGCGTAATGGAGCATGAGATTGAGCTGATCGCGGGCGATCTGCTTTTCCTTCGGATTCGTCATCTCATCGATGAAATGCGTCTGCTTGGCCGCATCGCCGGCACTGAAGAGAAGAATGCAATCCCCCGGTAAACCATCCCTCCCAGCGCGTCCGGTTTCCTGATAATAGCCCTCGATATTTTTTGGAAGGTCATGATGGATGACCCAACGAACATTCGGTTTATTGATGCCCATTCCAAAAGCGATCGTCGCACACATGATGCGGGTTTCGTCACGAATGAAGAGCTCTTGATTGAGTTCCCGCTCCTTGGCGGTGAGTCCAGCATGATAGGGAAGCGCGGAAAATCCACGGTCGCTGAGACCCTCTGCCACACGATCCACGGCCGCGCGTGTCGCGCAATAGACAATACCGCTATCCATGGGTCGCCCTCGAATGAAGTCGATAATTTGTTTCAGCGGCTGATCTTTTGGAAGAACTCGATAAGAGAGATTTGGGCGATTGAAACTCGCAACGAAGACCTGCGGATCTTTTAGTTTAAGATGATTAACAATGTCCTCCCGCACCCTCTCCGTGGCTGTCGCCGTGAGGGCCATAAGCGGCACATCGGAAAGAAGCGTGCGTAGGCGCGAAATCTGTCGGTATTCCGGACGAAAATCATGCCCCCACTCGGAAATGCAATGGGCTTCATCAATCGCGATGGAAGTAATATTCCAGCTCAAAAGATTCTCTCGCCAATGGTCGAGCAACAACCTCTCGGGAGCAGCGTAGAGAAGGCGATAACGCCCCTCATGCAAGCCGCGCAGACGCGCTTTCGTTTCCTTAACGCCCAGAGAAGAGTTCAAAAATGTCGCTGATATACCCGCCGTTTCAAGCTGGCTGACCTGATCTTTCATCAGCGCAATCAACGGAGACACAACCAGAGTCAATCCCTCGCGAAGAATCGCGGGGAGCTGGAAACAAAGCGACTTTCCCCCACCCGTAGGCAGAAGAGCGAACACATCCTTTCCGGCCAGCGAGGATTCCATAATCTCGCGTTGCAGCGGACGGAACTCATCATAGCCGAAGGCCGACTTGAGTGATTGTCGCATGGTGTCCATTTTGTCGATAGGCAGGAGGGTCACCGAGAAGCGCCCTCGAATCGAGAGCATTCTGAAAAAAGTCGATCTCCACGTCGATCTGCATGATATTTTATGGAAAATGGCGGCATTTCGTTTAAATTATACGAAATGAACCACGCAGCGGGATCGCGGTATCCGGTGAGAGTATGGGCCACACTTGCGGGCATTTTATGCTCCGCCATCACCCCTTGGACCGCCCTTGCTACGGAAAACGACTTGACGGTTCCCGAGGAATTTTCCTACCCAAAGCCCCTTCAAATTTCTGAGGGATCTGAGAAAATGGCGCGAGCCCAAGCCTACTATTTGCAGGCTCTACTGGACGAAGAAACCGATGGTCCGGAAAAGGCTCTGGCAAGCAAGCGGGAGGTTTTGAACTGGGATCCCGGATTCACGGCCTTGTCCGTCGAAGTCGCGCAACACCTCCTCCGAGGGGGCGACACCGCCGAGGCCTTATCCGTGCTGAAAGATGCGACAAAAGCCGCCCCGCATGAAGATGCCCCCACGCATGCTCTTGCTGGGATTTACCTCCGCCAACTTCAGAAACCCGCACTAGCCGAAAAGTTCGCCCTACAAGCCCTCGAGCGAAACCCGAACGACCCCACTATTTACGAAACTCTCTGGGAGATTTACCGCTCCACCGGACAAAACCAAAAGATTGAAAACCTCATCCAGAAAGCATCCCACGGTGACAGCAAAGATTACCTCTATTGGCTTGGTATCGCCGATATTCGCATCCGCGACTCCACTCGAGCGAATGGGAAATCGAATGAGGCCTTACTCGATCGGATCGCCTCACTTGTGGACAAAGCCGCCAAGCTCACTGGCGAGGAACCCGAAGCCATCGCAAAAACGGCTCACTACTACACGCTTTGCAAGCGCAACGAGGAGGCAAAGGTTCTTTACCGTAAAGCGCTGGCCGCTAACGGCAACATGCCTGGGATACGAGAAAAGCTCGCCGACTGCCTGATCCAGGAGGGAGACAGTGATGAAGCTGCAAGAATCCTCGAAGAGATTATCAAACAAAATCCGCTTCACCTCGCTGCCTACGACCAACTCGCCCGCATTCATCTGGAGCAAGGGAATCCGCCTGCCGCCATAAGCAACATGAGACAGGCTCTCCTTCTTGCTCCCATCGATCCACGACGACAGGAGGAAATCATCCACGCGGCATTTCGTGCTGGAGAATATGAAACCGCACTCCAGTTCGCCATAGAAGGCGAAAAGAAATTCCCCTTCATGATCGGCTTCACCCTTCTGCGTGCCGTGGCATTAAGCCAAAAACAGGACCACCCAGCCGCGCTTCTCGCATTTGAAAGGACATTGGTCGAAGCCTCTGTCTCCAGCCCAGAAATTCTCGATACGGCTTTTTATATCAGCTACGGAAGCGCCGCGGAAAAGGCTGGCGATCCCGTGAAGGCGGCCGAGTTGCTTAAGAAAGCCATCGCCTTGGATCCCCTTAATTCCGCGGAGGCATGTAACTATCTTGGCTACATGTGGGCGGAACGTAACGAGAACCTCGACGAGGCCGAGCGCCTCATTATGCAAGCAGTCCAGCTTGACTCCTCCAATGGCGCTTATATGGATAGCCTCGGTTGGGTTTGGCTTCGCCAAGGGAAATTTTCCAAAGCTCTCGCGGAACTCATGAGGGCTGCCGAAGCGATGAAAAATCCGGATCCCGTTATTTTTGAACACATCGGTGATGCTCATGAGAAGCTAGGAAGAACAGCGGATGCTCTCCACTACTGGCAGAAAGCCCTCCAACTCGAGACGCACAACACCTCCCTCGCAGAAAAGATCGACCGCAACGCATCCAAGGTCGCGCGCCAACCATCCGATAAAACAACCGCCCGCCCCTGAGCGAACGAACGTTTATTTTTTAGGGCAAAACCTGACGGACTTTTTGAGCAATAGATTCAAAGATTCCGGCCGCCGCGCTTTCGGGATGCGCCGCTACAGCAGGTCGTCCAGTATCTCCCGCTTCGCGAACGAGTGGCTCGATAGGCACCTCGCCGAGCAACGGAACCTCCAATCTAGCAGCCTCCCTTGCACCGCCGCCTGTGCCAAAAATATCGTAGCGCTTGCCGTCGCCGGGACACAGGAAATAGCTCATGTTCTCGACGATTCCGAGGACAGGAACATTCGTTTTTGCGAACATCGCGGAGGCCTTACGTGCATCAATGAGCGCGACTTCTTGCGGTGTTGTCACAATCACCGCTCCAGACAGGGCCACGGTCTGCACAATCGTCAACTGGATGTCTCCAGTGCCGGGCGGAAGGTCGAGAATGAGGTAATCGAGATTCCCCCAAGCCACCTGACGCAGAAATTGCTGCGTGTAGCGGGTCACCATCGGCCCGCGAAGAACGGCGGGAGAACCATCATCGAGCAAAAATCCCATCGACATCAGCGAAACCCCATATCGCTCGATCGGAATGATGCGATTCTCATCATCCGCTGT
>CAMBAQ010000138.1 GCA_945863785.1 Chthoniobacter flavus | reverse complement strand
GATGCCGTGGATGCCGTGGATGCCGTGGATGCCGTGGATGCCGTGGATGCCGTGGATGCCGTGGATGCCGTGGATGCCGTGGATGCCGTGGATGCCGTCTTCACAGGGAATTTATCGCCATCAAGTGGGGTTTCGGCATTTGCCTTCGTTGCTTCTTTGGAAAACTCCTCTTTTGATGTCGGGGCAGCCAAGTCGGGTGTCACGCAAAGCGCGATTGGCGCGGACGGATCTAGGGTAGGTGCTTGCGGATCGACTTGCTCAAGAGCTTTTTTCCGTTTTTTAGCTGCGGCGAGCTCTTCAGCCTCTTCGTCCCTTTTCTCTTTCCCTTCATTTTTAGGAAGCAGGCTTTCAAAGGAAGCGGTGCCCTGCTTTGTGGCGAAACCAGGGAGTGGGAAAAAAATGCCGCCATCTCTCCGATTTGATTCTGAAGCGATGGGAGTCGGTAGTTTGGAGCTGGAGAGATTGTTGGTCATTAGTTGGCTTGTACCTGTTTGAAGAGGCGAAGCTGATCACTCAACTTGGCGGCTCTCGGAGCTAGCGTAGCATTTCCCGAGCCAGCTGTAATCGTGGGATCTGGGGTCTTGGCCATTTCCGCAAGGATTCTGGCTTGGATATCCGGCTTCATGAGGGCGAGGATTTTGACGATATTGGCATCGGTCATTTCTGAGATGATAGCGACCGCCTGAGTGGGCTTCATATTCGAGTAGGTACGAGAGAGGTTGCGCACATTGTTTTTTTCGGCGCCCTGCATTTCGGTTGTTTTTTCTGTCAGTTCAGCCCTCATTTTTTCGATTTCTTCACGGATACGGATGAGTTCCTTTTTCTCTGTCGCAATACGAAGTTCAACGGCATCAAAATCTTTCGCTTTCTTTTGGTATTTTTCGCGTTCGGTTTTGAGTTCGTTCACCAAGTTATCAATCTCGGTTGTATAAAAATCCCAATCCTTCGATTGCGATGTGATTTTAGTTCTGATGGTGGAGGGGGCTTGGGATGAAGCGGGGCTGGAGGATGCGGTTATGCTCGGGAGGCGCCACATAAGAACGCCAGCGGAGGTGGCGATGCCGAGGATGATGGCGGCGATAATGGGCATCCAATTGGAGGCCGGTTTTTCTTCAGCATCAGCGAAGGGATTGAGTGTGGGTGTGGTGTTCATTTAGGTGGTTGCGGATTGAAGGAAACGGGCTGCCGTGACAAAATCTTCGAGTTGTTTTTCCTCATCGCGAGCGAACTCAAGGTCTTGGGCGGTTGTCCACTTTTCTTTAAGTTTTTCAACAAGCTTTTGGTCGCGATCGGCACTGATGAGGATTTCGCGCTGGGCAGAAACTTTTTTCTCGGCTTGGAGCAGACGGGCTTCAAGGGTGCGAAGGAGATCCCGTTGGGCGTTAATAGCATTCCATCCCTGTTCGCGGACGTAGGCTGCAAAACGCTCGCCCGTGATCATGCGGGTGAGTTCCTCAAGATGGGCGATAGCTTCGGCACAACGGGCTGCAGCGATATCGCGATCCCGGATCGCCGCAGCGAGAGCGTCTTCCGCTTTCTCACGGGCTTTCACACGTAGATCCAAAACGGTTTGAAGGCTGAATTTTTTAGGTCTCATCCTACGATTTGAGTAAGTTCAGCGAAGCTCTTTTCTCTCGTCCATTTATCCTCAATTGGTTGACGTAGAAGATTGCGAAGCAATGGCTGTTTTTCAATGGCGAGATCCACATTGGGGCTACTGCCTTTCGTGTAGGCACCAATGGTGATGACGTCCTCGTTTTTGCGGTAAATGGAAAGCAAATCACGAGCTTTACTGATCGTGGAAATTTCTTTTTCTTGGCAAATTTCCAGCGTCACACGGCTCACGCTCTCGAGGACATCCACAGCGGGAAAATGGTTCGCGGTTGCAAGGGCTCGGCTCAAGACCACGTGGCCATCCAAAATGCCTCGCACAGCATCCGCAATCGGCTCGTTCATGTCATCACCATCAACAAGTACCGTGTAAAGTGCCGTTATGGAACCCGTATCACCCATGCCCGTTCGTTCGAGGAGGCGTGGCAAGACGGAGAAAACCGAAGGGGTGTAGCCACGGCTGGTGGGGGGTTCGCCCACGGCTAGGCCGATCTCTCGTTGAGCCATGGCATAGCGCGTCACCGAATCCATCATAAAAAGCACCTTGCGGCCTTCATCACGAAAGTGTTCTGCGATGGCTGTAGCGATGAGGGCGGCACGCCGACGAACGAGAGCGGGTTGATCTGAGGTGGAAACAACAATGATGGAGCGCGCCATTCCTTCGGGGCCAAGATCTTTCTCGATGAATTCGCGAAGCTCGCGACCGCGTTCACCAACGAGGGCGATGACGTTGATTTCAGACTCCGCTCCACGGGCGATCATTCCAAGAAGTGTCGATTTGCCGACGCCACTGCCGGCAAAAATGCCTAACCTCTGGCCGCAGCCCACAGGGGTGAAGAGATCCAAGGCTTTCACGCCCGTTTGGAAAGGCTTGCTGATTCGTTGGCGGGTGAGGGGATTCGGTGGGGCGCAGTGCAAAGGGCGTGGCGTTCCTGCTGGAAGCGGCCCCTTTCCATCAATCGGCCGACCAATGCCGTCAATGATCCTGCCGATCAGGGCATCGCTGACGTTGATACCTGCTGCCCGGCCCGTCGCGGCAACCTCGCAACCGGCATGGATATCTTGCATCTCCCCCAGAGGCATGAGCAAAACGCGATGGTCGCGAAATCCCACCACCTCGGCCTGCAAGGCTGATAAACGCGGGGAGCTGATTTCGCAGATGTCGCCGAGCGAAACATTCGGGCCGATGGATTCAATGACGAGACCCGTCACCTGCACGACTTCGCCCATACGAACGACCGGAACGGTAGCCTCGATGCGGCTCCGCAGGTTTTGCATGAGTGATGGAAGAACAGGGGACTCCATTTTTATTTCAGGGAGCGGCCGACATTTTGAAGTTTAGTAAAAATACGTGCATCGATCATGCCGAAGCGACTTTTTGCGCGGCAGTCACCGGGGATGAGTTCTGAATCCGAGGAAAGCTTGATGCCTGGATATTTCTGATCGAAATCTTTGTCGATACCAGAGACCAGCGCTAGGTCATCGGGGTGGAGGATCACTTCCACATCCACGGAGCCGGGGGCAATTTCCGAGAGGGTTTCCTCGACGATGCGCTTGACCGCAACGGAATCGGGTTTCATGCCCACCATGACGCGGCGTGCAATGTCCATGACCAGTTCCGGGAGTATTTGTGAGACTTGGTGGGCTAGGTTGCTGGACTGCTCGGCTAGCGATTTAAAGACAGCGTCCTGCAATTGGGCTACTTCGCTTCGCTGATCCAAGATCTGCTTGGTGAGAGCCTCATTGGCCTCTTGAAAGCCCTTGCGGTAGGCTGCATCGCAGGCGGCTTCGTGCTCTTCTAGGGTGACTCTTGAATCAATAGCATCAGGCGCGTCTTCGGTTTCTCCATTCAGGATCGATACGATGAGCGGGGAGGCTGTGAAATCAATTTGTCTGATGTAGGATGTCACTATTCCTCTGGAGATATATTGATTTCATCACCCTCGGCGAGCTGCATGATTTGGGCAATGATACGGTCTTGGGCTTTTTCAACCTCCTTCGCGCGAGCGGAAGTGAGGAGTTCGATTTCTTCTTTGAGAGTGGCCGCTGCACGTTTTGACATCGCGTTGGCGATAGTCCGTTTGACAGGTTCGGGAGCGTTTTTGAGAGCGAGTGCCAAATCCTGAGTTTCCACATCGCGAAGGAGGCGTTGGACGTCGCTTTGGCTGAGACGGGAGATGTCCTCGAAGCGGAAGAGCTTCTTGCGAATCGCTCCGCCCAGCTCCGCATTCTTTTCTTCGATACGGGTGAGAAGGCTCTTGCTGAGTTCCTTATCTAGGGAGTTGAGTAGCTGGGCGGCAGCTTCCGCGCCGCCGCGGCGATGGAGGCTGTATTTTTGGGTCCCAGAGGCAAGATGTTTGCCTAGGCTCTTGAGGACTTTACCGATCAACTCGCTGGAAATCGAATCCATCGAACCCAAGCGCTCCACGATTTCCTCACGATCTTGGGGAGAGAACAAAGGAACGATCTGCGACACTTGTTTTGATTCCAAATAGGAAAGAATGAATGCCACCGTCTGGGGTTGCTCATTCTTGATCAAATTAAAAATCTGCCGTGTGTCCATCTGGCTGAGCTCACGAACGGCATCGATGGAGTTGCTGGCGGGCAGAGCCTTGAGCAAAATATCCGAGGCGGCTTGTGGTCCGCGTGCAGCTTCTAGTGCCTTTTGAACAAACGACATTCCGCCTAGGGAGGCGGACATTCCCTCACCAATGAGTCCACAGAACTCATCCATGATTTTTTCTTGAAGCTTAAAATCGACCACGTTCATGGTGGCCATTTCTCTGGCGACATCTTCGATTTCGGGATCACGAAGTTGCTTCATGAGCTCGGGAGCGAGTTCCGGTCCGACAATAATGAAAAACGCAGCAAGTCTCTGCGTTTTGGACATTGTTTCGTAGTCAATCGTTGCCATGGCCTAGCTTTCGTCTTTCGTTATGAGCCACTCACGCAGTGTAGCGCCGACATTTTCGGGCTTCTGGCGGATGAGTGAGTTGAGGAGTTCCGGTGAGACTTTGAGATTCTTGCTCGCAGGAAGAAATTGTTGGGAATCCTCTGCGTCAGTGAGTGCTTGGGTGGTTGCGGCCATATCTGCGTCATCCACCAGTTCGAACGAGATCTCCTCAGGTTTCGCGCGGCGGAGCATGAAAAAGAAAACCGCAAACACGATGGCCGCAATAGCCAGAGCGGCAATCGGTCGAACCATTTCCATATAGCCAGTGACTTTATCTACAGGAGTAGATAGGGAATTGACGGCCGAAGGGAATACCACCTCTTGTATGGAAACATAATTGGTGGCGGTTTCATTTTTCGGGATGGTAATACCGAGCGCATTCACAACCATGTTTCGCAACTCGTTTAGTTGCTCTGGAGTGCGTGGGGCTGGAGCGTTAGTTTCCGTATTTAATTTTTCCGAAAGGAAAACCGCCGCTGAGATGCGGGTGATCGCACCTGGGTTTTTTATGACGTTGGTGAGGGTCTTATTGATCTCGTAGCTCTGCGTTTTTGAGGAGCGAACGACGTTGCTGGATTTTGTTGGGCCCTTATCGGCTTCTGGTCCCCCAGTTGGAGCTGGAACGTTCGCAGCGGTGCCGGCTCCTGCGGCTTTTTCTGCTGCTTTTTCAAGTGTCGTGGTGGAATCTTCCGTCGCTACTTCTTGGCGTGGAACTTGACCCTCCGGATCCAATTTTTCTTCGGTTGTC
>CAMBAQ010000137.1 GCA_945863785.1 Chthoniobacter flavus | reverse complement strand
AGCGTGGTACCAAGTTCACTCCTGGTCGCAATGTTGGTCTCGGACGTGATTATACCATCTGGGCTCTCGTTGATGGTCACGTCAAGTTTGACCGCAGCGGTCGCCGTGTGAACGTCGAGCCAGTGGTTGCTTCGGCTAATTAATTTTTTCCACGCTAAGTCCCGCGCCTCTCAGGTTCGGGGTTTTCGTGTTTGTGGTTTTTCGGCTTATCGGGTTTTAAACTCGATAATTCAGGGTTCCTAGCAGGGGATCCGCAAAATGTTTTGGCTTTCGGGAGAGGTTAACTTCCGATCGTTGTTTTTCAGATCAGATTTCTCTTAGGGGATGTCTTTTCTGTTTTTTGGGTCTGTCTGACGGATTCATGGTTTTGGTTTTGCGGCTCTCCTGCTTTCCTTTTTTTCTGCACGAAACTTCCCGTAGGGTCGTCGTGGATTAGCCGGGCTTCCCTCGGAAGCCGACGCTGAAAAGCGGGCCAAATTCCTCTCATATCAAAAGCTGAGTGCTTTTTGACTGATAGTGGCGGTCTACGACTGCCGATGGACAGCGCCCCGTCGCTCATAGAGATGCCGCTACAAGTGAAAATGCCTGGCTAAATTTAAAACCTAATTGTCATTGGTATCACGGCGAGCAGTGAGGTCGAAAAAATCCAAGCCGATGTGATTTTGTGTGCCATAATCCAATGTCATTCCCCTGAGCCATTCGCTCGTTTTTGTTTTTTTGTGTCTGCTCTTGTGATTACTGTGCGGAGGAAGCATTTCTAGGGGCATGGGATTTGATCGCCTTGCCCCGCACTATGACTGGATAGAGTTGATCGTTGCCGGCGGGTTGCTTCAACGCTGCCGCCTAGCTTGGCTTGCAGAACTCTCCGCCGAGCGGGTTCTGCTCGCCGGTGAGGGGCATGGGCGCTTTCTCGTTGCATTGAGTCAACGTCTTCCTAACGCAAAGATCACCTATCTCGATGACAGTGGCGTGATGCTGGATGTGGCTCGGAGGCGGTTGGAGCAAGTCCACCCATCCATCATGCCGCAGGTCGAGTGGTTGCATGCGTCACTGCCAGATTGGAGTCCTCCAGCGGCGGGATTCGACTTGGTAGTGACAAACTTTTTTCTCGATTGCTTCGATGGCGCCCTCCTGAAGCGGGTCATGGATTGTCTTTCAACGGCGTGCGTTCCCGGCGGGCAATGGTTGATCAGCGATTTCACGGTCCCATCGCATCCGGCATTCAGAATACCCGCTACGCTTGCTCTGTGGCTCATGTATCGATTTTTCCGCGTGACCATCAATCTGCCGGCACGTGCCCTGGAGTCTCCATTCCCCCATATGCAAGCCAATGGGTTCACAAGATCGCATGCTCGCGATGCGCTCTTCGGTTTTCTCACCAGCCAATTGTGGTGCCGCGCGCCGGAGGGAAACTAGGCGAGTCGAGAGCGCATGAGGATCCGTTTACGGGATAGACCCCGAATTCAGCGAAATTCACCACAACCGACCAAAGGGAGATAGATTGCCGGAGGCAACTCCGAAGGCGTGAACGAAGTGAATCAAAGGACACAGAGAGCGCCATTTTCATCTGATCCCTATTTGCAGAAGCATAAACCCGAATAACAAACAGCCCCTCTACACTTTTTCGAGGAAAGATCAGTTTTAGGATGCAACGCATCAAAACTTCGTGTCAATTTTTGAAGCGCTTGTTTAACTCATACCATTTATGAAAAGCTCCGTCGCCCTCTTCGCTGCCTTAGTCCTCAGTTTGGCTGTCTCGCACGCCGCTCCATTCAAGGTTGCTGCGGTCGAATTCAATCCCGAATTTTTCGAGTTCGAGCAAAATATCCCGCGCATCGTCGCTATCGTGGAGGAGGCCGCGAAGGCCGGCGCGAAAATCATCGTGCTGCCCGAAACCGCTACCTCGGGCTACATTTACAAGGATCGCAAACAATTCGATCCCTACCTCGACACGGTTCCGGGAAAAACCACCGAGGCCCTCGCTAAAGTCACAGCCAAGCACGGCGTCTATGTCACCATCGGCATAGCGGAGATCGATCGCGCCACCGGCCTTGCCTACAACACTGGCGCACTTGTCGGCCCCAAGGGCTACATCGGCAAATATCGTAAGGTCGGACTCAATCCCGACGACCAACTCTGGTTCACGCCTGGCAACTTGGGCTATCCCGTCTTCGACACCGCCTACGGCAAACTCGCGATGGAGATTTGCTACGACGACACCTACTGGGAAATCGCCCGTACTGCTGCAGTGAAAGGTGCGCAAATCCTCTGTTACATGTCCAGCTCCGACCGCGCACTCAAGCGCGAACCGAGTGCTTGGGCGAACCACTCGACCATCTCCGCCGTGCAGGAAATCAACGCCTGGAACGGCGTCGCCCTCATCGCCACGGACCGCAATAACAGCGAGTCTAACCCCACCACTGGCCTCACGGTTTACTACGGCGGCATCGCCTCGATCTGGTCGCCCCTCGGCAAAAAAATCGCCCAAGCTCCGCCTTCGAAACCCGATGTGTCGCCCTCGCAGCCGCCGTTCATTCTCTACGGCGAAATCGATTCCGCCGAATTCGTGAACCCGGTCAAAGCCTCCTTTGCCGAGCGCCGCCCCGAACTCTACGGCGACCTTGCATTCTACCGAGCGCCCTACGATCCCGCCGCGTCCACCACGCGCCACGAGGTCTCTGCGCTCGCGGTCCAATACACGCCGACTTCTGGCGACCGCGACGCAAACACCGCCAAAATCTCTGAAATGGTTTCCAAGTCGAATTGGAAAAAACCGGGACGCCTCATCGTGCTGCCGGAGTATTCCTTCACCGGCGTTCCCGCCAGCGCAGAAGCCGCGAAGTCCCTTGCGGAGCCGCTCGACGGCCCCACCGCACAAAGCCTCTCCACCATCGCCAACCAAAACGCCGCCCATGTCGTCGGCAGCTTCATCGAGAAGGCGGATGGAAAATTGTTCGTCACCGCGATGCTCGTCGGACCTGATGGAAAAAACCTCGGCACCTATCGCAAAACCCACCTTGAGGATTCCGAGCGCGACTGGGCCACGGCCGGCAACAAACTCACGGTGTTCGACACCACCATCGGCCGCATCGGCCTGCTGCTCGGCGGCGATGCCCGTTTTCCCGAGGCCTCCGGAGTTTTAAGCGTCAAGCGCGCCGACATCATCGCGATCCCGAGCGCCTGGAGGGGCCAATACGGCTCGCACCTCCAAATCTCCGCAGCGCTTTTCGCGGAACGCTACCCGGAGAACACTATGGCTCTCTGGTATGCCATCGCCAAAACCGCCCAAGCCCACACGCTAGTTGCCAATTTCGTCGGAAACGGATTCCTTGGGTCCAGCGGCCATTTCACGCTCAATCCCGTCGATGCCAACGACCCGCCCATCACCGCTTCCACCGACAAGGAGGAGACGCTCGCGGTGGATTTCACCACGCTCGCCGAGCCGCAGTGGTGGATGAGCCAGCAGAACCTCATCACCGGCCGCCGCGTCGATCTCCTCGCGCCTCTAACCTTCTCGCTCCAGTCTGAGGTTTTCCAAAAATGGAAATCCTCGCCCGGCTTCGATATTTCGCTCTGGGAACCCTTTCGGCAATAAGGGCTACTGCACATAGACAAAACGCCTTCGCAGCGCGCTACCGACACATTTCTACTTATTTGGACTTGGCCGAGAAAATAGCTTTGCGCTCACTCCTTTGCCTAACACGGTGGCATTGGTTGCAGCGAATTGTCAGGGGGAATGGGCGATTCCATCCCTAGTTTACTTGGAGAAAATCCCTCTGCGCAAATCGGTGAAATCTGCGGATGAAAAACTTCGCGCCTCAGCGCCTTCGCGGGCAACCCTTCTGCTGAAATAATTCCTTGGGTGGGAAGCGTGCGACAGTTATACGCGCTTGGCATGGGGTTGGGGGATGTGATTGGTTGGGAGTGCTATGAAACTCACCTGCTTTGGACATTCTTGCTTTCTCGTCGAATCTGCTGGGACGCGGTTTTTATTTGATCCCTTCATTCGCCCCAATTCTCTTGCAGCCCACGTCGAGGTCGAAAAAATCCAAGCCGATGTGATTTTGATTTCTCACGCGCATATGGATCACATTGCGGATGCGGTCGAGTTGGCCACGCGCACGGGGGCTAAGGTTCTTGCGAGTTGGGAGGTCGCTGACTGGCTCGGTAAGCAGGGAGTGACCACCGCGCACCCCGTGAACCATGGCGGATCTGTGAAGACCCACGGCGCGAGGATCAAGATGGTGAATGCGATTCACTCCAGCTCTCTGCCTGATGGATCCTATGGCGGCAATCCGGCGGGATTTGTGGTCGAGACGGGTGAGGGGAGTTTTTACTATTCTGGGGATACGGCGCTCACCTTGGATATGAATCTGATTGCGGAGGAGTTCGATCTCGCCTTTGCCGTTCTTCCCATCGGAGATAACTTCACCATGGGGGCTGCTGATGCCGTGAAGGCGGCGCGACTCTGCGGCGCCGAAGTGGTTGTGGGAGTGCACTACGACACGTTCCCGCCGATCGCGATCAATAAGGCCGATGCGGTGGCGGAGTTTGAAAAAGAGGGCCTACGACTCGTCCTGCCGGCGATCGGTTCGACGGTGGAGATGTAAAACGCCTAACAGGGTTGACCACAGAGGACACAGAGAGCACAGAGGAGGTCATCACAAAGATTTTAGAGGTTTTCGTAAGACTCACAACGGTGGAAGGTCACGCCTTTGAGAATTTGTTTTTTATAAAATTGGAGCGAGGCTTTTTTTTCCTTCTCTGTGCTCTCTGTGTCCTTTGACTCACTTCTTTCACTCCTTCGGAGTTGCCTTCGGCAATCTATCTCCCTTTGGTCGGTTGTGGTCAATAAAGTGCGTTTGGGGTCATCTTAACTGGAAGATTCGAAGGGAAGTTTGAGTTGGGTGCTGGGTGGGCCGAGTCCGCTGACGCCGAGGCCGAGGAGGCGAAGGGGGCGTTGGACGAGTTTTTCGCGGCGGAGAAGCGAGCAGGCGATGGCGTAGATTTCTTCTTTGGATTCAAGGGGGTCTTCCACGCTCATTTGACGGGTGAGGGTTTTGAAGTCGCTGTAGCGTACTTTCACCTGCACGGTGCGGGCTGCGAGGTGTTCCTTGTCGAGTTTATGGGCAATATCGGTGGCCTGTTCCATCAGCAAGGGAACGAGGATTTTTCTGTCCTGGGTATCCCGCTCGAAAGTCTCCTCGACGCTCACGCTTTTGACGGCGCCATCGAATTCCAGCGGTCGGTTGTCTTCCCCGAGGGCGAATAATTTCAACTGGGTCGCAAATGATCCAACGATCGAGCGCAGGTCGCCGGTGAAGTCTTGGATGTCGCCGATCGTCATCAGTTTCCTCTGAGCCAAGGCGTCCGA
>CAMBAQ010000136.1 GCA_945863785.1 Chthoniobacter flavus | reverse complement strand
GTGGGAGATGGCATTGTGGTTGGGACGCCGATCGGACTTTTTCTCGGGAGATGCGCGAACTTCATCAACGGCGAACTTTACGGCAGACCGACGACCGTTCCCTGGGCGGTGCAATTCCCCAAAGAACTCTACTACGCTCCACCCGAAACAGCTCGGTCGATCATCACGCAAGCCAGCGAGATCAATCCCGACTGGAACACGATTGGCGCCGCACTCGAAAACGTGGGACACTCGGCAGAACTGCATCGCATTGTGGGTGAAATCGTGCCACCCCGACACCCCTCGCAAATCTATGAGGGTCTTCTCGAAGGCGGATTGCTCTTTGCATTGATGTGGATTCTTCGCACCCGATTCCGGCTACCGAACGGCGTCCTGACGGGTGTATTTTTTATCACCTACGCCCTACTTCGCATCGTGGGTGAGATGTTCCGGGAACCCGATGCTCCGCTGACCGCAGGACTCACAAGAGGCCAGTTCCTTTCGCTTTTCATGATCGTGATGGGACTCGGATTTCTTGCGGGCTCAAAGTGGGCTAGAACGTGGCCGCCGAAATTTAGCCAATGAGAAAAAACCGAACTCTCCTCTTTGCCCTCGCATTGCCCCTCGTGATCGGCGCCGTGCTGCTTTTGCGTATCCCAGACTTCCATTCCACACCCCATCCCGCCGAAAGTTTCGAGCAAGCGAAGGCGCTTTTTGAAAACCTTCGTCGCGCGGAATCAACCCTTCCACTCAGTCCAGAAGGGGCTAGTCGGATGTTGGACCATGGTAAAAGAACTCCGCGCGCGTTTGTGCTCTTGCACGGCCTCACCAATTGCCCAGAGCAATTCCTGCCACTCGCCCGCATCCTCCATGCCCAAGGAGCCAATGTCATCATCCCTCGAGCCCGCTATGCGGGATTTGCCGATGTACTCAACTCTGTCCAAGGAAACCAAAGCGGACAGGATCTCCTCGATCAAGCGGCTGTGGGATTGGACATCGCCGCTGGCCTCGGAGATCGAGTGAGTGTAGTGGGTCTATCCGGCAGCGCGGTTGCCGGAACCTGGATGGCACAGCATCGTGACGGCGTGAGCGAGATGGTGCTCATCGCTCCATTTTTTAGTTTGGACAGCGTGCCTGCTCCCTTGATCGATGCTGGGGCTGCCGTGCTCTCAGTAATTCCGAATTTTTATCAATGGTGGGACTCCGAAAAAAAAGAAAACCTCGCAGGACCGAAGTATGCGTATCCGAGATTCGGTACCAGTTGCATGGCGAGCACGATCCAGCTTTCTCGAAACGTTCGCGAAAACCTCACCAACCTGCCCCTGCGCGCAGGGAAAATCCGCTTCCTCATCACAGCGACGGATGCCGCTGCAAACAACCCGCTCACAAAAAAAATCGCAGCAACTCTAGCCCAGACCAACTCCGTGCCCGTCACGATCGAAGAATTTCCAGCCGAATTGAAAATTCCCCACGACATGGTCGATCCATCCCAACCCAATGCAAACACCGAGATTGCCTACAAAAAAATTCTCGAACTCCTCGAGATGAATGGCTCCGCGAAGGCCGAATAATGGATTTTTGCTGGAAAGAAGCCGCTCGCGGGCTCATTGTATAGACATGCAGATACACATCACACCGCGTAACCTAACCCTCACTGGTGCCATCTATGAATTTGTGGCCGAAAAAGTCAGCCACCTTGAAGGTCATGGCGAACAACTCATCGCCGCGCACATTGTTTTGCTTCACAATCACGACAGGAAAAAGCCCTACTGCGTGAAAGTCCATCTCGCCCTCGCAGGACCTGATATCCACGCGGAAGATGCCGAGGCCGATCTCTATGTGGCCATCGACAAAGTGGTCGACAAACTTTCCCGCCAAATCAGCAAGCTCAAGACCCGCAAAAAGGATCACGACAAACATCGCACGCAGCAGAAGCGCGAAGCGGTCAAGCGCGGATTCGCGCGCCCCTAATGCCCAGTGGAAGACTACAAGGTCAAGCTTGAGGTTTTTGAAGGTCCGCTCGACTTGCTGCTCTACCTCATCAAACGCGATGAGGTGGACATCTACGATATTTCGATCGAGCGGATCACCAAACAATACCTCAGCTACCTTGATGCCTTTCAGGTTTTAAATATCGATCTCGCCGGGGAGTTTATCGTCATGGCGGCGAATCTCCTCTACATCAAAAGTCGCACCCTGCTGCCCGTAGAGCAGCAGATGGCCGAAGAGGACGCGGAGGAGGATGATCCCCGCTGGGAACTCATCCGCCAACTGATTGAATACAAAAAATTCAAAGAAGCCGCATCGCTAATGAGGGATCAGGAAGCGATGCAGGAAAACCTCTTCGCCCGCGTGCCTGTGACGCCAGATCTGGCGCCATCTGAGAACCTCCTTGTCGATGAGGTTGGGATTTTTGACCTCATCCACGCTTTTCAAAAAATCCTCAAACGGTTGGAGAAAAAGCCGGGAGACCTTCGAGAGATTTTTGCAGAGAATTTCACGGTCTCCGATAAGATCGACCACGTTCTGCGTCTCACATCGAGCGGAGTTCCTATCCGCTTCGAAGAACTTTTTGCCGATGCCGCCGGCCGCACAGAAATCGTGGTCACCTTTCTAGCCATGCTGGAATTAATCCGCCTCAAGCAACTGCGGGTCCGCCAAGAATTCATGTGCGCAGAGATCTGGATCGACCGCATCGGCATCGAAGAACCCACTTTCCTATGAGCGACGAACCCGCATTCCCACTGCACCGCATCGTTGAATCCCTCCTTTTTGCTTCCCAAAAACCCATTTCATCTAAGGAACTGGCCTCCATTTTCAAAGGCGCGGCCGACACAGCGAAGGACAACCCATCCATCGCCTGCTATGCCAAGGTCAAGCGCGACCAACTGGAGGAGGCTATTCAAGAACTGGAGAAAGAATATGCCGACACCGGACGCTCGTTTGAAGTCCGCGAAAGTGCCGCCGGATGGCAACTCGTCACGAAGGCCGACTTCTCACCTTGGTTGCGCCAACTCTTTCCCGAAAATCGCCAAGCCCGCCTCAGTGCTCCGGCGATGGAAACTCTTGCCATCATCGCTTATCGCCAACCTATCACCCGCGGCGATCTGGAAGCTGTTCGTGGCGTGGCAGTGGATGGAGTAATGCAGACCATTCTCGATCGCGGACTCATCCGCATCGCCGGTCGATCCGACATTCCCGGTCGCCCGCTTCTTTACGAGACAACCCAGCATTTCATGGAGCACTTCGGACTGAAAACGCTCGATGATCTCCCCAATGCCTCTGAGCTCCGCAAAATCGCTTTACCAAAAGCGGAAGTTCCTGAGCCCGCAAAAGCGACTGAACCTGCCGCTGAAGATACGACCGCAGCTGAAGTGCCCGCCGCAGAATCTGCGCCTACCGAAAACATCTCCGACGAGACCGAAGATCGTCACGAGGTGGAAGCTCCCGTTTTCGAGGAAACCGCCGCGCTTGTTGAGATATCGGACCCGGACTCCCAATCATGAACGACCTTGCCGGACTTAGAGACAAGATCGACGCGATAGACACAGACTTGCTGCGCCTCCTCAATGAGCGTGCTTTGCTCGCCAAGGAAATCGGAGCTATTAAAAACCTCCACTCCCTCCCGATTTACTCACCCGTCAGGGAAATGAAGCTCCTTCGCAGCCTTGTCGAACGGAGTGAGGGACCACTGACACGCGAAGCGATCCATGCTATCTACCGAGAGATCATGTCGGCCTCCATCTCCTTGGAGAAAGATGTCGCGATCGCCTGCCCGGGACCAGTTGGCAGCGCTTCCCAACGGATAGCGCTGGCGAAGTTCGGCTCAAGCGTG
This sequence comes from Chthoniobacter flavus, assembly GCA_945863785.1. Taxonomy (GTDB): domain Bacteria; phylum Verrucomicrobiota; class Verrucomicrobiia; order Chthoniobacterales; family Terrimicrobiaceae; genus UBA967. The sequence goes on along the minus strand of CAMBAQ010000136.1, from coordinate 1,570 downwards.
CGCTATCTTTGCGCCGACTCGATCTCCCAGGTTTTTGAAGATGTCGTGACCGGCCGAGCGGACTGCGGGGTCGTTCCACTGGAAGATCCGGGCCATGGGTTTCTGAATGCGACCCTGGATGAACTGGCTCACACGAGCCTATCGATTTGCGCCGAAATTTCTCCTGACTCCAGCGCCAACGATAAAACTTCTGATGGACGCTACATCATTATCGGTTCCCAAATAAACACCCCATCCGGCAATGACCAAACAATGGTCCTCCTCCGCATTGAAAATAAACCGGGATCACTCGTCGCAGCCCTTGAGCCTTTTAAGGAAATGCATATCAACCTCACCCACTTTGCAACCAGGGCAGCACGTGTGGCGGATGAAACTCTTTTTTTCGTGCAAACTGACGGACATAAAAGCGACCTTCAAATTCCGGAACTCCTTGAGGCCCTTGCCAAAAATTGCCGCGAACTAAAGATCCTTGGCAGCTACCCGAAGCCCCTTCTTTGAAGACGATACTCGATACGATCCTAGCTGACGTGCGTGAAGAGGTCGCCGCAGCCAAGTCTGCGAAACCCCTCAGCGAAATCCGCGCCATGCTCGCGGATGCACCGCCGACACGGGATTTTGCTACTGCACTGAGTGCCGGCTTTTGTCTGATTGCCGAGATTAAGAAGCGTTCCCCAAGCGTCGGTCCCATGCGGGAGGAAAATGTGAATGATGCCCCCGCCGCCTACTCCGCATCTGCGATAGTCAAAGCCGTCTCGATTCTCACGAATCAACGCCACTTCGGCATGAGCATCCACGATCTTGCGGCCATCCGCGCGGGTATCCCCCACCCTGTTTTACGGAAGGATTTTTTTCTGGATGAATACCAAATCCACGAAGCCCGCGCCTATGGAGCGGATGCCATTTTGCTGATGGCCAATGTCCTCGATGCCGAAAAGTTAGCCTCCTTCCACGCCCTCGCCCTCGAACTTGGGATGGAATGCCTCTTTGAAGTTCATACCTTGGATGAAATCGCCACGCTTCCACCTAACGCCAGAGTTGTCGGAATCAATAGCCGTAAATTCAAAAGCCAAACCGGATTTGCCGGCTTGGAGGGATCTTCAGAGAAGGATTTCAGTCTCGAAATGTCTGCTTTCGAACTTGTGAGCGACTTACCTGAAGGTGCTATCCGCGTTGCCGAAAGCGGCATCTCGCCCAGTAATCTGGCTACGGTTGCGGAGAGATTTGAAGCCGCACTTGTTGGCACATCCCTCCTGCGCGATCCGCGTGGAATCCGCGATTGCCTTGCTGATTTTGAGTCCGCGATCGCTCATTGACCTGAAAAAAGAAACGGATGAGTTCTAAAAAACCACCCCGCCGACTCGATGGCCGTATCCTTGCCCTTGGACTTCTTCTTCTCTGTGCCGTTGCATTTTCTGGCACCGTTTGGAACTACTGGCGCAACAATTCCTTGACCCTCGAGGCCACTCTACAAACATCCGGGGACGCACCTGTAGTGAAAGCTAGGTTCGCCCGCACAGCTAACATTCATGAGGGTCAGCGGGTGGTTGTCCAAATCGTTGGCGACAGCCAG
>CAMBAQ010000135.1 GCA_945863785.1 Chthoniobacter flavus | reverse complement strand
CTGGGCTTGGAAAAATCTACAGCCAAGTAGAAGGAAACAATTTTTCCCATGCTCATTAGAGGGGTGGCAGCATGGGGTGGCATTTGGAAATCCTATAGGGAGCCATACACACTCAAAATGACACTCTAGAGGGTGGTTTTGGGAGCTCTTTTTTAGACGATAAAGAAACCGCCATCCGACTGCAGAACCGCCTAAACGCTTGTTTCGCGGACTTGGGGGAAGTGGAGCGGGTGAAGGGACTCGAACCCTCGACATCAACCTTGGCAAGGTTGCACTCTACCAACTGAGTTACACCCGCATTGCTTTTTTAAGATATGAGTCTGCCGCGTGAACGTCAATCAGAAAAAATAAGAAACGATTTTTTTCTTCCTAGACATTGCGTAGGGAAGTCAAAAACCATCCACATGCTGGATGATGTTTCTTCTCGGGGGCGAGTTTTTCTCAGTGATACAACTTCTAAGGGGGCGAAAAAACGGCAAAAAAAAGGACACCCGGATTTCTCCGGATGCCCTTTGAAAGACATCGCTAAAAATTAGCGACGGCCGTATTCGCGGCGTCCACCGCCGCCACCGCCACCGCCACCACCGCGGCGATCATCACGACCACCACCGCCACCGCCGCCACTGCGGAAGTCACGACGTGGGCCGTCGAATCCACCACCACCGCCACCTGGAGGGCGATCTTCACGTGGACGGGCTTCGTTAACGGTGAGCGCACGACCGTCTAATTCTTTGCCGTGCATTTGGCTTACTGCTGCTTGTGCCTCTGAATCGGATCCCATCGTTACGAAGGCGAATCCGCGTGAGCGGCCTGTGAACTTATCCTGCATCAGCATGACTTCGGAAACCGAGCCGCACTGGGAGAACAGGTCTTGAATGGCAATCTCTGTCGTGTTGAATGACAGGTTGCCGACGTAGAGTTTATTACCCATGGTTTTACTATTTATTAACGCATTGGGATCGAGGCCTGTTCCCGACTGCCGGGTTTCAAACTACCTGAGGATCTGCCTACAGGATGTCCACCAAATCACGACCACATCTGCAAGTGCCATCCTTCGCTCATTTACTTCACGTTGGCAAATACTTTTAAAAAGATTTTTTTCGAGACGATCGGGGCGCGGGTCTGTATCTTTGCAGTTTGATTGTGATGAGATTATCCCATTTTGCTATTTTAGTCGCGACTCTATGCCTGTTTCCAAGGGCGGCTTCTGCGATTCAAGAGATGCGGGTGCCCTATAATTTTCAGTGGGGTGACTCGCAGAAAAAGGTGGAGAAGTTGATTCAAGGGACCAAGGCCAGAATAGTGGAACGCAAAACCGTGGGTGAGCGAACTGCGCTCGGCGTCCAAGGAATTCCTCAAAAGCTACTTTTAAAGGCGATTTTTTATTTCGACAGTGACGCTCTCTCGGAGATCGAACTTCAGTACGGAGATGCCGCATGGGACACCGTTAAGTACGGCGAGTTTTATGACGAGATCCGACAGAACATCGATTCTAAATTCGGAAGCGGTCAACTACTGACCCGAGAGAAGAACCGCGATGGAGATGTCTTACTAACTTTGTTCGGCCATCAATGGACACAGGGGCACATGTCTTTGCGGTTATTTTTGTATACCGCAAACAAGGACTCCGAGACCATCCGGATCATGAGCCTTCACTACAAAGACAACTAAAAACGCGGCCTCTTACCTCGAGAGAAAAGCGAGCGCATCCCCAAGGCGGTTGCGCCAGGAGATCTCACTATGGGATCCGCCGACGATCCTCTGAATCAGGAACTCCTCCCCATCCTTCCACCCTTTTTCGCGCAGAAGGCAACCGAGGATTTTGTGATAACCCTCATAGCATTCATCGAGTCCTTGGTCACCATAGTCGAAATAAATACGCGTAGAGGAATCTAAATTTGTTTTATCAGCGAGAGCGATCAAGAGGGCGGAGCGATCTGGTACGGATTGAGATACATCCTCAAAAGATGTCGAGAGACAGAGAAAGCCACCAAAAACACCAGGATGGTTGAGTGCGAGATAGAAGGAATTCAAGGCACCCAGTGATGCGCCACCGAGAATGCGAGATATCGGCTTGGGAATAGTTCGATAATGCTCATCCATATGAGGCACGAGTTCCTCCGCAATAAAATGAGCATAGGCAGCGCCGCTCAACTCTGGAGATAGATCGAAGTCCCGCAGGGAGGCGTTGTCGTCGGAAAAACCTTCCGGATGGCAAACGGCCACAACGATCGTTTCCGGTAAAACAGCACGTCTAGAGAGAGTTTTGATGGACTCGTCCGCAGCCCAGTCCACACCAGAAATGGCACTCGTAGCGGGATCGAAGACATTGTCACCATCGTGAAGAATGAGAATCGGGAAGCGATGCAGAGAATCACTTCCATAGGTGGGCGGAAGCCAAATGAGCAGGTCACGCGTGCCGGCAAGAATGCGGGAGTGAATACGCTCATGCGTGAGTCGCCCAGCATACCTGTCCTTCCAATCCGCTATCGTGTGGTGCCGGGTGGCATCGAGCCAGACGTCGTGAAAAAAATTGCTCGGAACATGTCCATAGGCGTCCACCGCTTCGGTCTCCCAACTCCCTCGCGTAATCTTATAATCAAAATGATGACCTGTATCGGACTCGATCTCTCCAACATGAAACGGAGGGGCCCAATTGAGTTTCAGCGCACGATCTTGCTTCCATTCACCGAGGCTGGGGTGGCTACCCGTAATGAAAATCGGGGATTCGGGGCGATCGATCGGGGGCACGATTTGAAATCGAATCTGGCTCATGCATCAAATACTAAACCGAGAGCGACTAGGAGGCAATGCCCCTTGGGACGAAATTCGCGCTCTGTTTGCCAAAATTCGGATCGACGAGCTTTGGAAAATCGTCAGATTGTTGTGGGATGATCATACCTGCGGAAATCGAGTCGCCAGCAGATGGCGACAAAGGCAAGCAGCGTGGAGGACTGCGCACCTATTTCCGTGTGGCAGAAGAAGCCGGAACGGTGGTGCGCTGCGAACCCGAAGAGGCCCAGATCATCGTCTTTAATAGTCCAACGATCGAGGATGAGGCGGACTTGATGGAGTACTACAACATCGATTACCACACCTTGCAGTCTTCATTGGACCCTGATGAGTTATCACGTCTGGAGTTTGAAGCTGATCATGCTGCGATCATTTTCAAGCGCCCGAAGAGTTTTTCTGCCGATGACAACTTCCTGCTGAAGATGACATCGACTGGCATATTTCTGCACGAGGATCGCTTGGTAATAGTGATGCCAGATGATGCCCCGCTTTTCGAGGGACGCGTCGCCTTGCGTGTGTTTTGCATCCAAGATGTGATCCTTCGCTTGCTTTACCAAAGCATCAATCACTTTGAAGGCCATTTGAAAGCCATCAACATGCTTTCGGATTCTCTCGAACGGAGAATCATCACATCGATGGAAACCAGATATCTCCTCAACATGTTCGCCTTGGAGAAAAGCTTGGTCTACATCCTGAACGCCATCAACTCGAACGGGGCATTATTTGACAAAATGAAGTCCTGTGCAGAAAAACTCGGCTTCGATCACGATCAAACTCGAACACTCGAAGATATCGTGATCGAAAACCAACAGTGTCTACGCCGCTCGGAGATCTACTCACAAGTTATCGCCGGCCTCATGGACGCTAGGGCTTCAATCGTGAGCCACAACTTGAACGTCCTCATCAAGCATTTCACGATTTGGACGATTGCCATCATGCTGGCCAATCTCGTGGTCGGCATTTTTTCCATGAATGTCAGGCTACCGATCCCGATGGAAAATGATCTTTGGCCGTTCTACATCATTAACATTCTCGCTGTAGGATCCGCATTCAGCGTATTCTGGATTTCGAAAGTTCGGAAATGGTGAGCGTACGCCAGTATCTTGCAGTATTACTGCTCATCTTTATTTCGTGCGCCTCGGCAAAAGCAGAGGGCAAACTGCGCGCCGGGTTGGCAGGGCAGGAACCCTTCTTCATCAAGGGGCCTGTCCCAACAGGAGCAGCGGTGGATCTTTGGGAAAAAATCGCTGCCAACAACAACTGGACATTTGACTACACCCCATTTGAAACAGTGGAGGCTGGCTTGCAGGCGGTCTCGGACGGCCGAATCGATGTCCTTGTCGCCGACACCCCGATCACCCATGAGAACGCCTCGGTGGTCGATTTTTCGCAACTCTACTTTCATTCTGGACTACAGATTCTCGTTTCCGACAACCAGCAATCGATCTCCCGTCGGTTGATTCGCGATATGAAGGACCTTCTCAAACTTGAGATTTTTTGGTTCGTCCTAGCGGGGGTCTTACTATTGACCTGCGGCGTCTATATTTTTGAGCGCCGTCACAACCCCGACTTCCCAAGCAAAAGAAGGGACGGCGCAGCAGAGGCATTTTACTATGTGGTGACTCTCGCCCTCACTGGCAAATCCGCTTACAAGGGATTCCCTGGAGTTTTAGGCCGTATAGTCATGCTCGTATGGATCATGCTCGGCATCGTGACTGTGGCCTACGTGACATCGACCATCACCACGGCAATGACGATTGAGAAACTCAAGGGCTCCATTTCCGGACCGCAGGATTTATATGGCAAGACTATCGGCGTCGTAGATGACACGGTTGCCGCACACTATTTGGAACAAAAGGGCATCAATGTTCTTTCGTTCTCCACACTGAGTGAAGCCACGAGCGCGCTACTTGCTGGTCAGGTTGCCGCCGTAGTACACGACTCACCAATCCTGCGTGTGCTTGATTTCAAAAACCCCCGCATCCCCATTTCAGTGGTTGGTCCCGTCTTTAATAAGGAAAATTACGGGTTCGCCATGCCATTCGGAAGCCCGTTAAGAAAGCAGCTGAACTGCGAGTTACTCAGGCTCAGCGAGACTGACGAGACGGGGCGTATCTTTTCCGAATACCTCGGAAAAGACCCAACCTAGAGAACCGTTCGCGCGGGATCAAATGATCCCAAGCTTCATCTTTCCCGCCTCACTGATCATTGCTTGATTCCATGGTGGATCCCACACCAACTCCACCTCGGCGTCCTCAATGCCTTCAAGGGAGAGGATCTTGCTTTTTGCATCAGCCGCGATCGTTGGCCCCATCCCGCAACCAGGAGCCGTCAGCGTCATCCTCACAAGAACGGACGTTTTACCATCATCTTGAGTCGTAAGCTGGCAATCATAGATGAGCCCGAGGTCAACGACATTGACGGGAATTTCAGGATCAAAAACCATTTTCAACTGGTTCCAGACGGCATCTTGTTTACTACCTTCGACCTTGATTTTTTCGATTCCTTTTTCTGGATCGAGGCCAAGCGCGTCGGCATCCTTGAGGTCAATACGCGCCAGACCGCCGGGGGTCGCCACAGTGAAGGTGCCGCCCAGAGACTGGGTGATCACCACAGACATCCCC
>CAMBAQ010000134.1 GCA_945863785.1 Chthoniobacter flavus | reverse complement strand
CCGCCAAAGGCTGGACGATGCAAATCCACTACGGCGCGCTGCGTTCGACGAACACGCGAATGTTGAACCGCATCGGGCCTGACACCGGCTTCGATTCGATCGGTGACTTGCCAGTTGCCTCCGGCATGGCCCGCCATTTCGACCGCCTAGATAGTCAGAATAGCCTGCCCAAGACGATCATTTACAACCTCAATCCCCGCGACAATGAAGTCATTGCCACTATGATCGGAAACTTCCAAGACGGCATCACGGCTGGCAAAATGCAATTCGGAAGCGGTTGGTGGTTCAACGACCAACTCCAAGGGATGGCCCGCCAAATCGAGACGCTTTCGCAGCTCGGCGTGCTTGCGCGATTTGTAGGTATGCTCACCGACAGCCGATCCTTCCTGTCCTACACTCGCCATGAATACTTCCGCCGGTTGCTTTGCAATATCCTCGGCCGCGACATGCAGCGGGGTCTCGTCCCAGACGATCCCAATCTGGTCGGCGATTTAGTCGCCGATATCAGCTACCGTAATGCGCGCGATTATTTCGGCTTTTCGACTCCTAGTGTTCACATTCATGAGTGAAAGTGAAGTCTCTAATGATCCTAAATATTTCACGGCATTTCATCTGCCGCCGAGTAAAAGCGCGAGGTTGTGAAGGGACGGGCACGCCTCGAGGATTTGTTCAACCGCAAGGTAGTTTGCTTCGCCTATCCCTTCGGCCATTGCCCGCCGCACGCTGTCGAAAACTTCGCGAGATGGGTCATCTTTACGCTAGCACCCTTGCAAACGCCAATCCCGCATTGCAGCCAACCGACCCCCTGGTTCTGGCACCGGATTGCAACTTCCTCAGGTTTCATGCTCTCAGCTCTGAAACCTGTCAATTACATGGAATATATGGTCATATCGTATGACCACCTCGCGCTGTATACGGAAAAAGGCATAGGAGGAAAGCCGTCTTCAATTACGCTCTCTGGCAGATTTTGAGAGCTGACTTTTACCTAACGTGACTTGACTGTGGACTGACCGGAAAGGCTCATAAAGACTAGCGCAACCACTTATTGTACTCATGTTTGAAAACGCTGACATGGTGTCGATTTTCGACGAGACATGAGCTCGACGACCTTGATGATAATTGAAAGGGAAATCCTGTCACGCGCTGCGATCATTCACGAGGAATCAAGCGTATTAGATAGCAACAAGAATTGACCGTTTGATCTCTTTGATTGCATATAATCAGTTTCGCTCATTCCTAATTTATGAAAACATATCGCCTCAACCGTCTCTTCAACTCCAAATCCGGCCGCTGCTTTGATGTCGCCATCGATCACGGCTTTTTTAACCAACCTGGCTTTCTCACAGGAATTGAGGACATGGCGAAGGCTGTGGAAACCGTTGTGAAAGCTGCTCCGGATGCGGTTCAGCTTACCACCGGCCAGGCCCGCCATTTGCAAAAAATCCCGGGCCGTCAAAAGCCCTCGCTCGTTCTCCGTACGGATGTGGCAAATATCTATGGGCGCGAGTTGCCCGTCGAGGCGCTGAGCGCGATGATCGAGGAGCCGACTCTTCAGGCCGTTCGTCTTGATGCCGCCTGCATGTGCGTGAATCTTTTCCAGATTCCCGGAGCGCCGGGAGTCACGAATCAGTGCATTGCAAACATCTGCGCGCTCAAACTCGAGAGCGACCACTATGGCATGCCCATGATGGTCGAACCGCTCGTTTTCCGCCCGAACAGCGAGGCGGGCGGCTACATGGTGGATGGCGATGTCGTCAAAATCCAACACCTCGTCCGTCAGGCGGTGGAACTTGGCGCCGATATCATCAAGGCCGATCCCACGGATGACGTTTCGATCTACCACAAAATCGTCGAAGCCGCTGGAGGCATTCCTGTTCTTGTTCGCGGAGGTGGCAAGGCCCCTGACGCGGAAATTCTCGCCCGCACCGAGGCACTCATCCAACAGGGAGTTTCCGGCATCGTGTATGGCCGCAATGTGGTTCAACACCAGAACCCCGCCGGCATGGTGGCTGCGCTGATGGCTATCGTCCACGACGGAGCGACCGCTGCTCAAGCCGCAAAACTGCTCGTCTCATAAATGTGAAAAGCGGGGTGTGAGTCGATTGATTCTATTGGAAGGCGCGATCCTCGAGATTCTGATGAAACGAAATATGCCCTCTTCTTTCACCAACGCCTTTCACGCATATGCTGCCTGCCCGTTATGAATGAAACGGTCTCTCGCTGGCTGGAAATCGCGGATGCCCTCAAGCCCCCGCTCTGCCGGGAAACGATCAAACCACAGCGTCTGGTCAAGGTCGTTGCGAACCCGGCTGCTTTTCAGGGATGGCAGGTCGAGGCTGAGACGTGTGATCCGGGGGGCTTGCCCGCTTTTGCCGATGGGGATGCTGTTATTTTGGACTTTGGCGAACACCGGGTTGGGCGCCTCCGGTTGCGCGTGGAGTCTGATCGCTGCTTCAACGATTCGCCAGTCCGGCTGAAGTTCATTTTTGCGGAAGTCCCTGCCGAGTTGGTCGAGCCTTTCGATCCGTTCGTGGGAAGCCTCAGTCGCAACTGGCTGCAGGACGAGGTGGTGACCTTTGACTCCCTCCCGCATGAGTTGGCGCTGCCGCGACGTTATGCCTTCCGCTATGTGAGGGTTGAGGTCGTTGGGGTTCGTGCACATGCCTTCCGGATCCGTCTTCTTGATATCGAGTGTGAGTGTGTCGCGGCGGTGCCGCAGGATTTGGCTCCATGGGTTTCCAAGTTCCTGTGTGCGGGTGACCAGGCCATTGCCATAGCCAGTCTGCGGACCCTGCGCGACTGCATGCAGACCGTGTTTGAAGACGGCCCCAAGCGTGATCGCAGGCTTTGGATCGGCGACTTGCGGCTCCAGGCGCTCGCCAACAGCGTCAGCTTCCGCCGGTTCGACATGGTGAAACGCTGTCTCTATCTCTTTGCCGCCGTGGCCCGCGAAGACGGTCTCGTGCCCTCCTGCCTGTATGAGGAACCCCAGCCGCACAACGGGCAATCCTACGCCATGGATTATCCCGCTTTGTTTGCGGCGACCCTTGCCGATTATGTCGATGACACAGGCGACGAGGCCACCGGTATCGAGTTGCTGCCTGTTGCCGTGCGGCAACTGGAGATCTTGATCGGAATGCGCGACGGCTCTGGAAACTATCCGGAAAACCTCTGGTGGTTTATCGACTGGCAGAAGGGCCTGGAAAAGCAACCGTGTGTCCATGGGCTTGTGATCTGGTGTGTGAATCGCGCCCTGAGTCTGGCGCGGCGCCTCGGGCAGTCGCGGGAGGTTGTGGACTTGGAGTCGCGCCTTGGTGAGTTGCGCGACATAGCCCGCAAAGCCTTCGTCAGCCCGGAGGCCCTGCCTCAAAACTCCAGTGGACAGGTTTCCTGGGCCGCGTGGGCCTGGCTGACGATGGCGGAAATCCTTTCGCCGGACGAGGCCAGAGGGGCCTTTGATCGGATTCAAACGCTGGAGGCGGCTGTGCTGCCCGGTGGACCATATCTCATGCACTACTGCCTTGAAGCGCTCGTCGGGATTGGACGTCAGGAGCAGGCATTAGAATTAATGCGTTCCTACTGGGGGGGCATGCTCCGTGCGGGCTTGGATGTTTTCCCTGAGGTGTGGGATACGGCTGACGAAAAACGCAGCCCCTACGGAACGCATCTTTTAAACAGCTACTGCCACGCATGGAGTTGCACGCCGGTCTGGTTTCTGGCCCGGAGCAATCTACAGCGCCCGCCTGCGTAATGGGTGGTTCTTCTTTCTCAAACTCCATGAAAATTCCATCCCTCTTCACAAACGGAATGGTCCTTCAGCAGGGAGTCCCAGTTCCCGTATGGGGAACAAGCTCACCTGGCGACTTGGTGACAGTGCAATTTGCAGGACAGCAAGTCTCCGCCAGCGCCGATCTCGATGGGCGCTGGATCGTCCGCTTGGCACCGCTCAAGGCGAATGCCAACCCCTCGGAGTTGCAGGTTTCCTCATCCGATGGAGGCAGCCTTGTGATCTTCGACGTGCTTGTCGGCGAGGTTTGGGTCTGCTCCGGACAATCCAACATGGAATGGCCCCTTAAGAGCGTTCAGAACGGGGCAAAAGAACTTACTGAGGCATATTTCCCCGCGATCCGTCTCTTCACTGTTCCTCACCGGCCCTCGCGAACTCCTGAATCAGAAATCGCCGGAGCGACCTGGTGCGCCTGCTCGCCGGAGACGATCGCTAATTTTTCGGCAGTCGCCTACTACTTCGCAAGGGAGATCCAAAGCCGCTTGAATGTCCCCATTGGCCTCATCCACACATCGTGGGGCGGAACGATTGCGGAAGCCTGGACGGCATGGGACGCTCTTCTGGAAAATCCCGCCACGCGCGGGATCGTGGAAACTTTTGAGCACGGCCTGCGGGATATGGCCTCGCAACTGGAGGAGTGGGAAGCGCAGCAGGAAAAGACGCGTGACAAGGGAAACACGAAGCATGCGGAAGGATGGGCCGCAATCGAGGAGCCGCAGGCTGATTGGCGGGAGATGGTCTTGCCGGGCTCATGGCAGAGCCGGGGGCTGAATCACAGCGGCATCGTTTGGTTTCGTAAAACGATTGAGATTCCTGCGGGGTGGGCCGGGCGCGAACTGCGACTTGCCATCGGCGCCACCGACAAGAGCGATACGACTTATTTTAACAATGTGCAGGTCGGCAGCATCACCATGGCCGAGCGCGCAGATTCTTGGTCTCACCTGCGCATCTACACAGTGCCCGGTGAATTCGTCCAAGCCGGCCGTAATGTTATTGCTGTGCGCGTCCACAGCGACAAATACGCGGGAGGCATGACCGGCCCTTCGGAATTCATGCAGCTCAGCTGTCCGGATTGCGCGGGGGATGCCGGCGTTCCGCTTGCCGGAAGCTGGCGGTATGCGGTCGAAGCCGATTACGGTCTCGTGCAAGTGCCCGTGGAACCCGTTTATAAGGCCCCGGGCGTTCTCTTCAACGGCATGATCTCTCCGCTCCTGCCCTTTGCGATTCGCGGAGTCATCTGGTATCAGGGCGAATCGAACGCCGATCGCGCTGCGCAATACCGGGATCTCTTTCAAGTTCTCATCCGCAACTGGCGCGGCGCGTTGGGGCAGGGAGACTTTCCCTTTTATTTCGTGCAACTCGCCAACTACATGGCAAGGCAGCCCGTTCCCTCGGAGAGCCAATGGGCGGAACTGCGAGAGGCTCAGACGATGGCGCTGGCTCTGCCGAATACGGGCATGGCGGTTGCCATCGACATCGGCGAAGCGGAGGACATTCATCCCCGCAATAAAAAGGATGTCGGCCTGAGACTGGCCTTCCATGCGCTTCACCGGACTTACGGTCACGTGAGCGTGATTCCAAGTGGGCCGCTCTTCCGTTCCGCAAAACATGAAGGTTCCTTGCTACGCCTTTCATTTGATCATGTCGGCGGCGGACTGGTCTGCGAGGGCGCTGCGCTGCGAGGGTTTACCATT
>CAMBAQ010000133.1 GCA_945863785.1 Chthoniobacter flavus | reverse complement strand
GAAAGCGAGGTGTCCTTGTGCCAGACAAAGTCGGCGGAGGCGCCGGGGAGGGCGTTGAGTGCGAGAACGCAGTCCTGGTCGCAGTTCGAGCCAGGGAAGCGGATGACGGCGAATTTCATTATTTGGTGATCGAGTAGTCCTCGATGACGGGGTTGGAAAGGAGTTCTCGGGCGGCGCGGTGGATTTCCGATTCCTCGGTGTTGTCGGGAAGTTCGATTTCTACGACCTTGCCGATGCGCACGCGGCCTACTCCGGCGAGGCCCAGATGCTTGAGGGCTTCGGCAGCAGCGGCCCCTTGCGGATCGAGGACGGATGGTTTTGGCATGACGTTAACGAGGATTTTCATGGTGCGAAGGGTTTCGTTTCCGATGGATTCGAACAAGCGGATTTTTTGGTTTTCAAACGAGTGATGAGGGTAAGTGTAGTCCAAATGACTGATAGGGAGAGGCAAAGGATAGAAAAAATCTCGCCGTATCGCGTGTAGAAAGTGGTCTGCGGATGGGTGGGAACGGGGATTTTTCCGAAAAGGACGCCCTGCATGAATGTGTTGCCATCGTCATCGCGAAGATTTTCGCGCACCACGCCGTGGCGGTCGATCGCGCAGGTGACCCCGGTATTTGCAGCGCGAACCATGGGAAGCTTGGTCTCCGCGCAACGGAAAACGGCATTTTGCAAGTGCTGGGAGGAACCAGCGCTTTTGAGGAACCAGCCATCATTAGTCACCACAACAAAAAGCTGGGCGCCCTTGAGAGCGAAGTGGCGGGCGAGATCGCCAAGAGTGTCTTCAAAACAAACGAGCGGCCCGAGCTTGACTGGCTTCGCCTCCATATTGAGGATTTTGTATTCGGTGCCAGGATCAAAATCCGACGGCACCAGATCGCCCACGATCTTGGAGAGGAGTGGGAATTCCTCACGCAGAGGGACGTATTCGCCAAAGGGGACGAGGTGGATTTTGTGATAGAGTTGGGCTTCGGATCCATGTCCGGTGAGGAGGGCAATGGAGTTAAAGTCTCCCTCCTTTCCCCAATGCACGGTGCCGAGCAGGAGGTCTCCTTTGTGCTCTTGGGCGAGACCGCGAACCATATCCCATGTCATTTGATGACCGAGCAGAGGATTCGGCGTCGAGGATTCCGGCCAGAGGATGAGATCTGGCTGCATGGCGATCGCGGAGAGAGTTTGGTTTTTATAAATCTCCAGCACATCGAATTCGCGGTCGGGATTATTCCTGATTTCTTGGGAGATGTTCGCCTGTATAGCAGCGAAAGTCATTTCCGTGCTCTCCGGCGCGGGTTGGAATATCTCGCGCAGTCCGTAAATCCAAGCTAGGGCGACGAGGGCGAGTGTAATCGCAAAATCGTAGTGGGGACGGCGTGCGCCGCGTCCGATCTCCATCGCCAACCGCTTGATCGTGGCTGCGAGCATCAGATTCGTCATTGCCACCAAAAAGGAAATTCCGCCGACGCCGGTGATGTCAGCGATCTGAATGAGCGGGATATTTTTGTGTTGGGCAATGCCGAGTCCGTTCCAACCGAAAGCGGGAAAGATGATCCCTCGAAGCCATTCCATAGCGACCCATGACGCCGCGCCGAAGATGCAGACCCGCAGATTGTGGAGCGAGCCGAGCCAGGCTTCGTTTTCCTTTCCGCCAGAGGAGGGTCTCAACGAACTGACGAGAACGGCCCATCCCGCAAAATAGACGGCAAAGTAGAGCACGAGGAGCACTGTTCCCGGCCAAGTGAGCGTGGTGAGCCAGGAGGCGGAAATCGCAAAAAACACCAGACCGCACACATAGCCGAGCCCTGCGACGCGGCGCCAGCTCGAGTGATCAGCCGGCCGTGTAAACCAAATCGCCCAAATCAACGGCACGAGAGCAACCCAGCAAAGATCCCCCCAGCCCCACGGCGGAAAGCACAAACCGAGCAGCACGCCGCTCAGTACCGACAAAAGCCATGGTAATATGCGAGACATGTGGGAGGGATTAAAATCAACCCCGCGAGGCATGGCACGCACATTCTAAAACAGAAAATCCAGCATCCCAAACTTGGGTGTGGAGGGACTTTTCATTTGCAGGCACCCAATTGATGGGGCATAATTCTGAGTTACAAGTAATGGCCTATTTAAGAATCCTCCTCATTCTAGCCGTTTTTGCTTTTGTGCAGGCGTCCGCCTTCGCAGCTGTCTCTTCGGATTTTGAAAAAATGGCACTCGCTCTTCGAGACAAAGCCATTTTGAAAATCGAGCCACCGGTTGTTTCTAGTACGGCCGCCCCCGTTTCCAGCCGCTACCAGTGGAAGCGGAATATCGTCACCACGGTCTTCTGGGTTGGGGAGCGCCCCACGCGCAATAACCCTGTTCCGAATACCAAAAGCTCATGGGATCCGCAGTGGCATAGAAGCTTTGGGGGGTTCGATAATCCAGACCCCGGATCACGTAGAAACTTTATTACCAAGAGCTTCAGTCCGCGCCAAAATCCATTTTATATAGCTCTTCCTTACAATGATGTGACTCAAGGCACGACTAAGCCGGAGTCCAGGAAGGTGATCCCATGGTTTCGTGAAGCCTTTGAAAAAGTGGGGAAATCCGTTTGCAAGGGGCGTTGGGTGGCTATTCGACATGGAGGGCACGTTGCTTATGCTCAATGGGAGGATTGCGGGCCTTTTCGTACGGATCACTATCAATATGTCTTTGGAGACGATCGTCCTAGGCCAAATCTGAACCAGGGCGCGGGCCTTGATGTTTCGCCAGCTGTGCGTGACTTTCTCGGTATGGGAGGTAAGGATGTGTGCGATTGGAAGTTCGTGGACGCCAAGGATGTGCCGCCTGGGCCTTGGGCACGCTACGGAGACAACAACACCTTTGTCCTCAAGCAGCGGGGAGAAAATCTCAACGTTGCTGATCGTAATAACGCCCGAAGCGCGCCACGCTGATACCCCAAAATCCTATCCTAGTTAGAGGCTTTTAGCTCGTCGATAGTAGCGAATTCAAGAGTGGAGGCGTGGGTGGATTTGAGCTCGACCTGAGGAGCCACACCGGCATCGGAAGCTTCCTTCCATCGACTGGCGCAAATGCACCAACGGTCGCCGGGTTTGAGTCCGGGAAATTGATATTCTGGGCGCGGGGTGATGAGGTCGTTCCCTCGCAAGAGAGAAAACTCAAGGAACTCCGCCGTCATAACCGCGCATACGGTATGAATCCCAACGTCACCATGCCCTGTATGACAAAACCCATCCCGAAAAAATCCCGTTAGCGGTGAGTAACAGCAGGGCTCCAATTCGCCTCCCAAAACATTTCTAGCCATGGGAAAATCTTAGCAACCCTCGCCCGAGTTGACCAGTTTGAAAAACCGGAACGGCATAAGGTCTCAGCAGCGGCAAGATTAGGAGAAAAAGGAATGGCTGGAATTTTTCTGCAAGTTGACATGAGACGAAAAGATACCCATTTTCACGCGGTGCATTCCTTTTCCTATGTTGATGGCTCCTTGCGTTGCGAGGGGATTGAGCTGAACCAGATCGCCGAGGAGTTCGGTACGCCCGCTTATGTTTATTCTGCGGGGACGATTCGGGAGAACTACCGCCGGCTCGATCAAGCCTTGGCTCCGCTGGACCATCTGGTCTGCTACGCGGTGAAGGCAAATTCGAATATTGCCGTGCTCAACCTGCTGGCAAAAATTGGATCTGGCTTTGATATCGTTTCCGGCGGCGAGTTGTTTCGTGTCCTGAAGTCGGGCGGTCGGGCGGACCGCTGCACCTTCGCTGGGGTAGGGAAGACCCGTGAGGAAATCGCCTATGCCCTCCGCGAGGGGGTTTATTCTTTCAATGTCGAAAGCGAAGGCGAACTCGAGCGAATCAATGAGGTGGCCGGCGAACTCGGGCTCAAGGCGCCCGTGGCCATTCGAGTGAATCCCGATGTGGATGCAAAAACGCACAAGTTCATCTCGACCGGGAAAAGTAAAAATAAATTTGGTATCGGCATCGACCGGGCACTCGAGGTTTATAAGGTGGCCGCTGCGCTACCGAACCTCAAAATTCGCGGAGTTCAGACCCATATTGGCTCGCAGATTCTCGAGTCCGGACCCTTTGCCGAGGCGGCAGCCAAGCTCGCTTCGCTCGTGACCGAACTGAAGGCCTGCTACGACATTGAGTTTTTCGATTTCGGCGGCGGCATTGGCATCGTTTACGATGAAGCCCTCGGAAGTGGATCTCCCGATTGGTGGAGCCATGGCGACCAAGCCCGTCGCATGACCCCTGAGGACTACGCCGCAGCGATCATACCCGCGCTGAAGCCACTCGGTCTACGGATTCTCTTTGAGCCCGGACGTTTCCTCGTTGGCAATGCTGGCGCCCTGCTTTCGACCGTTCAATATGTGAAGCAGACACCCGCCAAAACCTTCACCATCGTCGATGCGGCCATGAATGATCTCATTCGCCCCGCCCTTTACGAGGGATGGCATGAAATCGTCCCGCTTCAGCAAGCAAAGGAACAACCGGTCACGATGGATGTCGTTGGGCCAGTCTGCGAAAGTGGTGACTTTTTTGCGCAGGATCGAGGAATACCACCGCTTGCTCCAGGGGAACGAATCGCGATTCTGAGTTCCGGAGCCTACGGGTTCGTGATGTCCTCGAATTACAACTCGCGTCCGCTTTTGCCCGAAATTCTAGTCGATGGTGACAAAGTCCATCTCGCTCGAGCACGGCAAACGATGGATGACCTCATTCGCGGCGAGGCGCTGCCTTGATCCGGTTGTTCGATTTTACTGGGCCTGCATGCCAATGATGCGGCCTGAGTAACCAGTCATCTCAAGATACCCTTTGCCTTTGACTGGCTGGCCGTCGCGTGTGCCCTCAGCGCTCACCGAGCCCTCCCAGTAGGAAAACGGCTGAGAAGCTAACTCCTGATCTTGAAAACGGGCGCGCACGGTCAGTTCTAGTTTACGACTTGGAATCGAGATTTTCCAAGCCACGGGATACCGAGCCTTCGTATGGGGGCTCGTCCACCAATCGACCGGCGCCAAGTCAAAATCGGAGAGGTGGATTTTTTGACTTTCACCCGATTGCGAAACAAACGTTCCTGAAGAGTACGGGTCGCGTCCCCCCTCCTTGGTGCGGATTTGAAATAGCATGAGGTCGCTGCCATCTTGGAGTTGGAGGCTGAACCAATCCCATCCGGTTTGATTGGCAGCGAGTTGATTGGTGGCCCATTCGTGATCAAACCAAGTCGCCCCCGTTAGCCTATGCTTCAGGCCATCGATTTCGATGGATCCCTTGGTTTTCATGCGGGTGAGCGAGTAGTAGTGCGAGGCGCGGCCTGGGCCATCCGACTTCTGGCTGATTCCGTTGCTGCCATGGATCACTGGGGCCGTAGAGGATTCTAAAAGCAAATCCAGCGCGATGCCGGTGTCTGCTGCTCTCAAGCGAAACGAATGCTCGCCCGTTCGCTCGCAAGACCAGTTCTGAATCCAAGCCAAACGATCTCCGTCATCGAATCCGGCTTCACCGTAGGCTCC
>CAMBAQ010000132.1 GCA_945863785.1 Chthoniobacter flavus | reverse complement strand
CGGAAGTCCACTTTGGAAAATTCATTATTATAATATTTTCCGTTCTGGATTGTGGAGGGGATGGTCACATGGGTCCAAGACTTGCCATTGGCACCTCCTGAGTAAACAAGCACAGTGAATGTTTTCTTGGTGCGGTTGTAGGAGGAGATCTTGTATTGCTCGCTGCCAGTCCAACCTGGCCCGGCAACAGCGATATCGTTGCCCTCCTCGCCAGCAATAGCATGGCGGATAACCTCGTCCGTGCCGCCCGCGATCTGTGCCTACCAACGCCAGACATAATAATGCAGGTGGTTGGGGTCGGGCGGATTGATGTAGTCCTTGATTTTAAACGATTGGTCAGCCCTCTGGATCTTGAAATCGCAATCCGTTCCCTTGAGTCCCATCTTGGTGGTCACAATATCCGGACCTTGGTCCTCTGCGGGGATCACTTTTCTACGAGCGAGGTGCTTGATCCTGCCGTTGTAATCGCGCCGCTTGGTGAGACCCATGGACCAGGAACTTTCGTTATCCGACCACGGGAGGTTGATGGTGTTGAGCCCGCGCTCGAGGCATTTTCCTAAAATCGTGACCGTCTTGTCGTAGGCATCTTTTTCATTTTTGACCCCATCGCCATTCACATCCACGGCATTGACGGAACCGTCCCATACGATCCAAGACTCGGAGGAGAGGATTTTTTTATCGCGATGGCCATGATCATCCAACGTCTTTCGGACGACATCATAGCTATCCCAGACGGAAGAGATAATCCCGCCATCCATCATTCCGTAGCCGTTAAAATGATCGGAGACATTGATGTTGAGGTTATCAACCAAGCTCATGAGTTCTTTATTCGAGGCCAATCTTCGAAAGTAATCGCGCGCCGCCACGGCGCCTTTGCCTTCTAGGCCGACGAGTGTCGGGCAGGCATCGCACGGCGAGGCGCCGGAAGGAGAAACGAGAACGGACCTCGCGGGCGCTGCTTCATAAACACGGCGAACCGCCTTCGCTCCCTTGATGAAGATTTCGGAAATCAGAAAATCGATATCTCCGTCCTCCAACATGCTTCGCATGTTGGCCTCGTGGAAGAGTTGGTAGGATTCCACCCGTCCTTTGAAATGCTTAGCGATACGAGTCACGAACGCGCTGTATTCGTCCGTCTTTGGCTTCCATGGGCCCGCCTTTCCGCTCACGGAAGCCCAAGCCGGACAATGCCAAAAGACGAGCTCTGTCTTCACTCCTTGGGCGGCACAGGCATCCACAGCATCATCGATGGCCTTCAAATAATCCGACATGTGATTTTTGTAGTCGGTATTTTTGATGTCTGGCTCGGCTTGGGCCCACGAGACCCAGAACTGCGCGTAGCTACTGTCCTTAGCGATGACTGGCCGAGTCGCATCGTAGGCGTCATTCCCGGTGATGGCAAAGGGTTGCCAGCGTACGCCCACTTGTATGTGGTCGGTCGTCCAATCATATTTATGGAGCACTTTCTTTTTGCTCGTGGGAATCGATACGGCCGGATAGCCCGTCGGAGGCACCTCGGTCGGTGCACAGCTAGTCAAAAAGGCAACGGCCACCCAGAGGCAAGTGTTCCTCCAAAAGGGTGAAGTGAGATCGGTGTGGTTTTGCTTTGGCATTTTTATTTCTGGGGTTTCTGGCAAAGGAATTATTGAATGGGAATCATTTTCAAATTGCGGGCCGATTCATGGAGATCGACCCCTTTTGGTGGCGTGATCGGCACGGTCTTGTAGTTTTTTGGCGCCTCTTTAAAGGCAAATCCAAGAAGATTCTCGTAGCCGATCTGAGGATCAAATTGTTTGTAGGAAACACGATTTTCATAGAGGGCGTGCAACTTGTGGTCTGCCGGGAAAACATTTTTGAAAGGCTCGGTGGGAGCGAGCGCATAGATGTCAGCCGTGATGAGTTGCCTTCCCGTCTTTCGATCCTTCAATAGAAAGACAGGCACAGTCCCTTTTGCTGGAAAAGCCGCGAATGCGCCCCAGCGTTTCCCCTCGCCAGTCGTATTGATAACGCCTTTTTTAATCCAGACGGGCTGGACTGCATCGTTCTCAAATTCGATCTGCCTGATGCCCGCGATACCTGATAGCTTCCGGGTCTCTTCACGAACTTGGTCGAATGTTCCTGTCACGAGATACCAGCGCAGCGACACGGAGTCCCCCGGCCGAAGAGTGATCTTGGTAACTTGCTCCGAGACTTCGTAGTCACGCTCCTTGCCCTCGCCTGCCGTTCCCCACAAGATTTTCCGCTCGCCTTCAATGCGACCAGGAATCGAAGGGCCTTTGGGTTTTTCAAAATAGCCGACCTCGTGCGGACCAAAAATCTTAGCTAAAGCCGGAGAGTCACCTTTTCCAATATCGCGCACCCACGCCACCCAGCCTCCGCTGGAAGGTAAAAGTCGGTTGGGATTCTCGTGCCATCCCCAAGCTCCTTTCTGTTCCTCCCAAGTTCCATCATCTTTGGAGACGATCGTGCGAGGGAGGCTGGATTTACGGACACCGCCCCAAGGCGTACTGAGGTAGTCCACATCGATATCGCCAAAATTATGGAGCACTTGGTTGGCTTCAATGACTCCACTGCCCGCATCCCTGTAGGCCGTGTAGATGAGGAGATTCGATTTCCAGACGCAGGGCGAGCGGGCTTGCTGCATCCAGTTCACGAGCTCGAGCGTTTTCGTATCTGGATTCCAGCGCTGACGCAGACATGGGGAGTAAAATGGGGCTGGAGCGCGACCACCATCCACCCCCTCGCCCTCCACGTAGATGCCCGACTGATGCGCGAAGTACAACATGGGATAGACATCGGCCCAGTTCATCGGGTTGTTCAGTTGGTATTCTTGAATCGGGCCGGCCAAGGCCTCGCTGGTCGCCACGGTTTGCCAGACCTCATCATTCCATGGGGATGCCTGTCGCTGGGGAGGCACAGATTCGCCATACGGACCACGGAGCGAGTAAATCTGACCGCCCTTGCCCACACCGAGTCGCCAGTTCCCACTCTCAATACTGGCAAGAAAAACCTGCTTCTCATCCACTCCCGGATTCCATTCCGATCCCGATGGCTTGTAGGTGAAGGTACACGTCGTCTCTTCCCAGGATGGCGGAAGCCCCGAATCTGGGAACAAATCCAAAACCGAGCTTTCCCGGTATTCGGGTCTCTCCTTTTTATCACCAGACGATTTTTTGCAGGCCGAAAGAGCAAGTGCTGCCAGCACGACCGCGAGCACACTCCCTGCGCGACGATGCAGGCACCGACGAACCAACGGAAGCAATTGATGAGATGAGGCCAAAAGCCTTTTATATTCCATTCAGGCCAATTCCCTTATTTTCCAGATTTCTCTTTAGCGGGGTTTGATTCCCCCGACGCACCCGATTTATTCGCAGCCTCCTCAGCGCGTTTTTTGATCATATCGCTCAACTCTGCGTCTCCGCCCCTTTCGATCATGCCGGGATAGAGTTCGTCCCACCATTTCTCGTAGGCGACGGACATGGCTTTGAGCCGTTCCGGATTTTGCTCCGCGATATCGTTCTGACAGGCGATATCGTTTTTTAAATCATAAAGCGCCCACCGGCCGGGCGGGGTGATGCCCCAATGGAATTGCGCATTTTCTTTTGTGTAGATCGCCATTTTTTCGCCCTTCTCGACATTCCGCAGCGTGTCACACTCACCTAAAATCTCGGCGGAGCAAGTCGGGGCATCGCAGGCGCGATTCCGGACTAAAATAAAATGGTCCTGCAGAACTGAGGCCTTCGCGTATTTATGGGCCGCAGC
Organism: Chthoniobacter flavus; assembly: GCA_945863785.1. Lineage (GTDB taxonomy): Bacteria > Verrucomicrobiota > Verrucomicrobiia > Chthoniobacterales > Terrimicrobiaceae > UBA967. The sequence continues at coordinate 1,753 of CAMBAQ010000132.1, read as the reverse complement.
CATGCCACTTGGCCAGCGTCCGGTATGAATGAACACCATGCGATCATCATGCCAAGCGATGGGATCCTTTGCATTCAGAAGTGGAACAAGACTGAACCCTTGAAGTTGATCCTGTATTGATTTGGGAATTTCGGTGCCGGTGAGTTCGCAGATGGTCGGCAGGAAATCCAGATGCGCCGTGAGGTTATCGACCTTGTGGGGCGTCCATTTTTCGGGCCACCGCCAAAATGAAAAGGCACGCGACCCGCCTTGCCATGCCGTGGTTTTGCACCCTCGCATCCCCGCGTTGTAAACATCGAGACCGCAGGTCTGCCCATTGTCGTTCATGAGAACAACAATCGTATTTTTATCGAGCTTCCGCTCAGCCAAAAAATCCAGCAACCGACCGATGTTGTAATCCAGATTCGCCACCATGCCTAAATAGGTGGCCTCCTCGTCCGAAACTTTCCCTCGAAAAGGCGCGATGAACTTCTCAGGGGCTCCCAATGGTGTATGCGGCGAGATGGTTGCGATTTCGCAGAAGTAGGGCTTGTCGCCGCACTCCTCGATATACCTCATCGCTTCATCAAAATAGATATCCTCACGAAATTTGCCTGGGATTTTTTTGACCAACTTCTCGTTGTGGTGAACGAGCCCATCGAACAAGTCGCTATACACGTTCGAATAGAGATCGAAGCCCCGATCACTGGCCCTGTATCCTTCTTCCGTATTCCCCCCGAGATGCCACTTTCCAATGAGGGCAGTTCGATAGCCGGACTTTTTAAGCAACTCGGGTAGAGTGACGGCATCTTTGTGAAGCCGCATTCTCGGCTCTCTTGTGTGCGTGACCCCACTGCGAAATTCATGCATACCGGTCAGCAATGCCGCACGCGTTGGCGAGCAGGAGGGACTCACGTAGAAATTATCAAACCTAACGCCCTCGTTGTGCATGCGGTCGAAGTTCGGCGTTTTTAAAAGCGGATGCCCGTGCGCAGACAAGTCGCCGTAGCCTTGATCGTCCGTCAGGATAAAAATGATATTGGGCTTTTCTGGAACTGGGCTTGCAGGCGCGGCATCAGCCGCTGATAAGGCGGAGAGGCATTGCAACGCCAAGATGGCGGGGAGGAGAAGTTGGTATTTCATCACTCTTTTTTGTTTTTTGTCGGAGTGGAAACTGCCAAGGCGAACTTCGAGTATTTGACTTTGTCTTTATCGATGGTCTCCGAATCCGGGAGGTCCGGGTAGCTCACGAGGAAATTATTTTGATCAATGAGGTCGATCACATAGTGCGTCGTTCCCGTCGGCAACTCTGCGACCACTTTGTTATCCGGCATGATGCTGGCCGGGATGCGAAACCACTCTTCGAAGGGCTCTCCGCCATTCGTGGTGAAGAGCAAATGCGCATTCGTCACCTTGGCACCATTATCTTGGTAGATAATCTGTACGGTCTGTTCCTTTAGTTCCTGCGAGAGAATGGTGGGCACATTTTCTTTGTTGGGTAGCTCATGCTTGAAGTGGGGGTTGTGGTAAGGGAAACTCGCGCCCATTTCTGCAAGGATTTCGGCCAAGCGGTTATTCATGGCGACCGCACGGTCACTCATCTCGGCTACGAGATTTTTGGCCTCCTCGATATCTACCCTTTGAGGTTTTCCTCTTTCTGAATTGTAGAGCCGGTAGAGCTCCAACGGCGGACTGCTGGGGTTGCGGATGTAGTCGTAATTTCGCACGAGCTTGTAGTCGCCAATGCGGATCGCACTTTCGAGGGCAACGCTGT
>CAMBAQ010000131.1 GCA_945863785.1 Chthoniobacter flavus | reverse complement strand
GACGCCAGATTTTCGGGCTCAGTGCCTTCGCGAGCGGATCAAACGGGTCGATGCCGTTCTCTACACTCATTCTCATGTCGATCACGTGTTGGGTTTCGACGACCTTCGCCGTTTTTGTGAGATGGAGGATAAAAGTATCCCGATTTATGGATCGCCTCGCACCTTGAGTGACTTGGCACGCACGTTCCAGTATGCGTTCGATGGTTCGGCTCGATATCCGAATTACGTTCGGCCCGAGCCCATTGTTCTGAACGGCCCGTTTCAGCTTGGTGGACTCGATGTTATTCCTGTTGAGTTGCCCCACGCCAGCATGGTTACGAATGGTTTTGTTTTCGAAAAAAATGGTCGTCGCATGCTCGCCTATTTCACCGATTGTCAGGCGGTGCCGCCGGATGCCGTAGCAGCGGCAATGGATGTCGAAGTTCTGGTTATCGATGCCCTACGGCACCATTCTCATCAATCGCATCTCACAATCCCGGGGGCCATCGAGGCGGCGCGCCGCATCAGAGCTCGGAAAACTTACTTCATCCACATGTGCCACGAATTGGGGCACGAAAAGACCGAAGCCGATCTGCCGGCTGACATCAGATTGACCTATGATGGGATGCGCTTGGATTTCTAGATTTCTAAATTTTGCTCTGGTTTTCGGTTGGCTTCCGATTGCCCAAGCACAAGAACGTGCGCCTGAAGCCACGGTCGTCGTGTATAATATTAATGACCCCGATTCAGTAGAGTTGGCTGCCTATTACGCTGCGAGGCGAGGTATAGCGCAGGGGCATATTTTTGGGCTCGATTGTCCTCTCACCGAGGAAATATCGCGGGACGATTTCAACCGCACGATCGCAGATCCCTTTCGGAAAAAAATGATTTCCGCTGGATGGTGGCGCATGAATGCAGCCAAGGGAGATGAGGTCACTTCGACGTCGATCCGTTTTCTCGCTATCATTCGTGGGGTTCCGCTCAAAATCGCCCCTGATTCCTATAGCGGTTATGAACCCTCGCACACCCTTCTCCATCCTATGATGGCAAAAAGAAATGACGCTTCCGTGGACAGCGAGTTGGCTTCAATTGGGCTCCCTGATTTTACCCCCTCTGGAGCGATCACGAATCCCTATTGCGGTAGATTCACGCAGATCCTCGATGAGCCCGGTTTTCCTGGTTTGCTCTTGCCGGCACGACTCGACGCTCCCACGCCGGCGATGGTTCGTCGTATGATTGATGATTCGTTGCAGGCCGAGAAAGAGGGCCTCTGGGGGTGGGCTTACGTTGATGCCCGAGGTATCAAGAGTGGATCCAGCAACTCATCCTATATCGAGGGGGATATCTGGTTGCGTCGTTTGGTGTATGATCTCCGCCGTCAGGGAATGCCAACGATTTTTGACGACAACCCTGAAACCTTTTCTGGTGATTTTCCCATTACGGATGCGGCGATTTATTATGGTTGGTATGTTGGTGATATCGATGGCCCATTCGTTAAGGAGGACTTCCAATTTAAGCCTGGAGCGATTGCCGTCCATCTTCACTCATACAGTGCAAGCTCGCTTCGAAGCGCGACTCGCTATTGGTGTGCTCCTCTCATAGTGCATGGAGCTGCGGCCACGCTGGGCAATGTCTATGAGCCCTTCCTGACATTCACTGCAAATTTCAGCATTTTTCAAGATCGTCTGATGACAGGCCTCACTCTCGCTGAAAGCGCATGGATGTCACAACGGGTGGTCTCATGGGCAGGTGTCGTCATCGGAGACCCTCTTTATCGTCCCTATTCTGCATGGAATTCGTTTTACGATCCGCGCAACCAACCGGTCAACAACTGGAGGACATTTCGTAGCATCACCCGCAATGCGAAATTCAATATCCTCAATGCCATTTTTGCGACCAATAAAGCCGCAAACGAAACCCGAGATCCGATGTTCCAAGAGGCTCTCGGCGCAGCGCAGTTCGACGCCGGTGAACCTGTGATGGCTTTAGATTCATTTCGAGCCGCTGCAAAGTTAGCAGAAAATCCAGCGATTGCGGCTCGTCTTTCTATTGAAATCGAAAAGGCAACAGCCCGACTCCCAGAGCCTGACACTAGCCAGATGGAGGAAGCTTTGTCGGAAGTCCCCGCACAATGATGGTTCCCTCCAGAGTTGATTATGCATCGGCGAGGATGTCATCGCATCTTCGGGAGTCATCGCCCGTGCATCTCAGTGAGATTGAAGTGCAGGCCAGACTTTTTAGTGGAGTCTATGGTTCTCGCTGGCGAACGACTCGAGGAGAGATGGTCGAGGTTGTGCATTTTGGGGAGTGGAATCGCGAGTCTGGCCCTGATTTTAAAGGAGTGCGTTTTCGTTTCGAAAATGGCGGAGAAAAAACGGGCGATCTCGAGGTGGATTGGGATGCCCGCGATTGGGAACGTCACGGACATGCCACGAATCCGGCCTTCTCATCCGTCGAGTTGCAACTTTTTATAGCTCAACCTGACGAAGCGGCCTTTGCCAGAACTGTCGATCATCGCGAGGTCGCCCAGGCCCGCTTGGAGATAGAAGGGGAAACGGCCTCCAAGTTTCCGAACGTGCCTCATCCAGTCGATATGGACACGGCGCGTGTGATGATCGATGAGGCCGCTGAATTTCGCCTTCGAACCAAACAGTCAGCCTATGCGTCCGCTTCCTCTCTGCATGGGCCAGAAACGGCTCTATTTTATGCCCTCGCGAGCGGGTTGGGATACAAAAACAATTCCATCCCTTTTCTTCTCGCTGCGCAGAGACTCGGGTTACGTGATGCAGGTGCGGAAGTGGGAGAGGCTTTGCTTTTTGGTGTGGCCGGATTTTTGGAACCTCGCAACTTTGATGACGCTGATGAAATCACGAGGCGTTATCTGAAGCCACTTTGGGATCATTGGTGGACAGTTCGCGATATGCTCGCGCGCTTGGTTCTGCCATCATCAATTTGGAAGATCTCGGGTCTCCGTCCGGCAAACCACCCACATCGTCGATTGGGCGCTCTTTTTGCACTCGCCCGTGATTTTGATAAACTTCGGGTTGCGATACGCACGGGGGGGAGTGTTGGGTTTTTGCGATTCTTTGAAACGCTCAGTCATCCTTATTGGAGTCACCATTGGAATCTGAGGGCCGCGAAACTGGATCGTCCGATGGCGCTAGTCGGGGCAGATCGGGCCGGCGATATGCTGGTCAATGCCCTTCTTTCCACAATGCCATTGGATGTGGCCCGACGCGAATGGGCTGCACTCCGAGGCCCGTATCCGAGCGGTCGGGTGTTGAAGGCTTGCGAGTGGCTTGTTGGCGCCGATGCCCCCGTACTCCGGCGCACGGCGAAGGATCACCAAGGTTTGCTTCAGCTTTATTCGGATTTCAGCTCCATGACCGCATTGGAGGTTTGGGCGAAGATCCGAGGCGCTTCTTTCAATCTCTGACGCAGGAATACCGGACAGCGACGTGACGGGTTTGCGGAAGAATGAACTTTCTCAGTTCGACGGATGCTCGATTCGCTCCGAACTCGTGAACCAAGGCCTTCGCAATTTCTTTCGCCAGTGTTTCAATAAGGAGGCGGGGACGTTCGGCGCAGATTTCCGCTACTCTCTCGCAGACGGCGGCGTAGTCGATTGTATCCGCGATGGCGTCCTGCATTTCCTCGAAATCTTGAGTTGGCGTTATGGCGATATCGATCTCCAGTTCCTGCCAGTTGGCACGCTCCTCGTCAGGAACACCAATTTGGGTTTTCACTCGGAGACTGTTGATGTGGATTTCGCTCATAACATTTTTTGAACACTCGCGATATCGACGGCGATGATCGTGGGTTTAGAGGGTAGCAGTTTTTCGATTGTGTCGAATCCGGTTAAAACGGCGACGTCGAGCACACCTCCGTGCCGAGCCGTTTCGATGTCGTGAATCATATCTCCCACGAACATGGTTTCCTTAGGATTGAGTTGATGGGTTTTGAGGATTTCACGAATTTTTTCACGCTTGTCCATGATCTCGGTGTACGCGACTTCAAAATAATCTATCACTCCGAGACGCTGTGCCTGTTTTTCAAAGTGGGATGTTTTTATCGTGCTCAGAAGAAACGTCCTTCGACCTGTGTCGCGGCAAAAGTTCAGGTAATCAAGGGCGCCCGGAAGAAGGTCCACCTTATCGTTAAGCCCATGGAAGAAACGTTCGTAGAGTGCTTCCAATCCCTCCGCTTCCGCCTCGGGGAGGAGGTCGGCGTAGAATCCCGAAAAGGGGAGTCGGAAGTGTTTTCTAAAATCATCTAAAGACAGTGGGTCTCGTCCGTATTCCGTAAAGATCAGGTTGGTCGCTTCTAGTACCGCCGCAAGGTCGTTGGCGAGGGTTCCGGACCAATCGAGAATGACGTTACGAATCATGAGTTTTCAAAATAAGAGCGAGGCGCGGCAACCAATGACCAATGCGTTGCCGATGCTCCTTTGCGCGCCTGGATTGATAATGTATTGGATGTCGGGTTGGATCGTAAAGCAAGGCGCTAACGCGACTTGATAAGTTGCCTCCAGTACCACCTCTGCCCCATTGGCGGGCAGGCCCTCGTCGGGTGATGGTCGCTCCCATTGAGGTGTCATCTTGGCAAGTCCGCAAGCTAATCCGACGGTATCATTGTCCCGTGTTGGGATGATTCCTTTGTAAGTCAGGCCAGTATCAAAATAGAAATCCACCGCATTGCGGTCGGGTGGAGTGCAACCGATTCGTGCGAAGCATCCGATGCCTTGGTCATTCTTGTCTGTTTCGTTTGCACAAGGGGTGCAATCGGTCGGTTTGCAGCATATCGAAGGGAATAGTGTCCCATCTGAGGACTCTCGAAAGAGCATTTGATCAAAGACCAAGTAATACCCGGAATTGCCCGAGGACGTCGTCTCTTCAAGGGCGTCTGCATTTTGTCCGGTCTGAAACCAAGCGCCCATTTTGATTGTTCCAGGAAGAATCTTGGATTCCTCTGCTTCCCCCCAACGGAACTGCGCTTCGTTCATAAAAGTGAATCCTGTTTCCGCATCCAGTTGCCAACGGAATCCGTGCCTGTTGATATTTTGCGCAAAGACATTTCCTTGAAATCCCGCACTCAGAAAGGTGAACCATTCAAAAGGGTTCCAAGCCAGTCTGGTTCCCGGTGTTCCCATAGGGAAGCCCGCTCCACCATTGGGAAGGTTCATATAGGCAAAAGGTGGCCACCCAAATGCGGCATTGATAAAAAGGCTGCCGTAATCGGAAATGAGAAATTCCGAGTCAGCTGTGATTTGCCCAGCTCGAATAGAAAGTTGTCCATCCATCAGTTCCTGCTGAGCCCAAAAATCCGTCATGCAAAGCGTGTTGAAGCCCGCAATATTCGAGGACGTCAGGAAATTGCCAACAAGGTCTTGGCTGGCATCGCGTCCGCTCAACCATGCCCATGTCGTGCTCATTGTCGCGCCCTGCCAACCGCTCAGCTTTTCAAAATCCAAGTTTACCCCAAAGTCTAGTAACCCAGTATAGACAGATCCTTTTTTGATTCCACCGGTCGTATTACCCCAC
>CAMBAQ010000130.1 GCA_945863785.1 Chthoniobacter flavus | reverse complement strand
AATTTGCTCGCAGCTTTGCTTGTCGCGAGTGCTCCCGTGCATGCGGGATGGGAGGCGGAGGTTCAAGCGCAAACCGCTGGGGATTTTCCAGATTCTCCTTCCTTTAATGCGGAGTATCGTCTCGGATGGTCTGAGATTGAGGCAGCGCGGGCTTGGGTTTCTGTTACCCGCCCTGATGGCATGGTCTGCCTGAATGCCAACGGAGGTACATATGGGGCCGTGCGATTGTTGTATCAACTCGACGCTGCGTTTACATCGCTTTTTCTTCCTCCTGACTTCCAGACCCAGCGCTCCGATTTGGTGGAGACGTATTCCGACCGGACGCTCACGACCTCGATTGTCGGTGGGCTTGGTGAACTCTGGAGTCTGAGTGATTCCACAAGACATGGGAAATCTCCAGCGAAGTGGCACCGAGTGAAGGTCGTGCCTGCGAGAGATCTTTTTGCTGGGATGTTCTTTATACGGAGTCAGCGATTGCTGGCCGGCGACGAAGTAGCTGTGGTGATTTATCCGGGAGGGGCTTCATTCCTTGCCCGCGTCAAATCGCTGGGTACCGAGGCCATTGTGATAGCTGGTCAAAAGAGAGAGGCCATCAAGCTGGACCTCACTATCCAGCGTGTGAATGTGAAAAAAGGGAACATCCTCGAGCCCCACGATAAATTTCAATCGGGGAAAATCTGGGTATCGAATGACACTGATCGGATCCCCCTTCGTGCAGAGGTGAATATTTTTGTTGGCTACGTGTTCGGAGAATTGGTCTCCTTTGACAAACAATGAATCACAAGATTGATGAAGATGTGACAACGATTCCGTCAGCGTGGATAGAAGCTAGTGCCCCGCCGTTGGAGGTGGACTTCGGTTGTCATCGAGGAGCCTTTTTTATCGGCATGGCGGCAATGAATCCGGCCACTAATTTTCTGGGTTTGGAGAAACAGGCGGATCGAGTGAATAAATGCCTCCGAAAGATCGGGCGCCTTGGCCTTGCGAATGCGTTTGCAGTTCAAGGACTGGGCGCAGAGCCTCTACAAAAACTTCTGCCATCCGCAAGTGTGACCACGTTCCATTTGTATTTTCCTGATCCCTGGCCGAAGCGACGCCATGCTGGGCGGCGGGTATTCCAGGTTTCTTTTCTCGAGGAGATTCGTCGTGTGCTGCGACCCAAAGGCACATTGCGATTGATGACCGATTGCGAGTCGTACTTTTGCGAAATGCGAGATTTGACTCGGGTCGGATGGAACGAAATGCCATGGGAAGATGGCAGGGAAACAGTGGAGACCGCCTTTGAAAAAACCTTCCGAGCGATGGGCATGAAGCCGCATCAGGTCTGCCTGAAGCCTATTGCTATCGAAGCGTTGGAAGCAACTTAAGTTCTTCGGGTCGGATTTGGGACTTGTTGATGCGGGCAGCGAGTTTCTCGGCTTCTTGGGTTTTTCCTGCAGCTTGAAGAGTAGCGACGCGCACGCATTTCCAGGAATCCTTTGCTTTTTGCCAATCAATTATTTCCGCATCATAAATGGCATTGGCCTTTTCAATCTCGCCTAATTTGAGGAGACCGAGTGCAGCCGCGCTCATCGCAGGGAGTGAATCGGGGGAATGTTTAAGAAGACTCAATGCTTTCGCTGCTGTTTCATTCGTATCTCTTTCCGCAAGAAGCTCGAGATAGGCTCGCTCGACTTGTTGGCCTGTGAGGTTGGGGAAGGATTCCAGAAACTCATCATAGACCGATAGGAGATTGGCAGCGGGGTCATTTTTAGGCCAGTTGCGTGTGATGCCGAGATAACCTTCCAACGAGGTATCTCTGCGACGAGCGAGAACTCGGTAAGCTTTGATCGACTGCTCAGGCTCACCGATTCGCATGGTGTAGGCGGCAACAAACGCAGCGATCTCGGGTTTTTCAAATGCCAAGTTCTGTTGCATTTCCCGCCAGAGGTCATCGGCCTCGGCTTCATTCCCTGCTTTTTTTGCGGCACGTGCCAGAAAGAGAAGGCGGATGCTGTCGGAAAGGTCCACTACGGTGTCTGCATCAAGAAGGGTGAATACATCTCCCCAGCGGTCGAGTCCGGCGTGGGCGTCGAGATAGACAAGAAGCCACTCGGAGTTGGATAGAGCCCGGTCTTTGCCGATGAAATCAATGGCTTCTTGGTAGTCCATGCGGCGATTGAGCCACCGTGCAAATGCAATGGCTTCGGGCGTTGGAGCCGAGTAGCGGGACGCAGCGAGATCGGCGATGATTTTCTTTTTGTCTTCGGGTTTCTCTAGAATATGGAGGTCGGCAACCAAGAGGGCATCATTGCTCGTGTGGAGCGGGTGGGCTTGGATTTTGACTGCGATTTCGGCGGGGCCGATCGCGCTATTTTTCGCATGAGAGATTTGTTGGATTGCGAGTAAGCGGAGAGCTTCGATGCCGGTGGTATCCGTTTTCTTGGAGAGGGGAATAAGAATATCCTGACTCGACTTCGTGTCTGATTTCAGAAGCAAATCTGCCGTGGCGAGCAGGATCTTTTCGGCATCGGGTGTAGAAAGATCTGGTAGGGATTTTTTTGCAAGCTCCACGGCTGCGGCTGGATTGCCTGAAAGTGTAATGAGCTGCATTTCAATAGAAATCTTTCGGGCAGAATGTTCGTCCGCGATTTTATCAATCGCGGCCTGAGCCATGCGCGGCTTGCCCGCTTTGAGTGATTGTTCGGCGAGAGTGAGGAGTTCATCGTTGTTGGCGAATCCATTCACCATGAGCGTTTGCAACTCGGTGATAGCTGCGCTATCGCCCATGGCGGCGTTCAAGAGTTGAGACTTTCGCTCAATGAACTCGTTGTTAGGGGCAAGCACATCGGCTTTTTGAATAAGGGCGAGGGCTTCCTTCAGCTTGCCATTGTCGACAGCAGTATCGCAAAGGCCCATGAGTTCATTCGCGCGCCAAGTATTAATGGTATCGAATAAAGCTGGAGTAAAAAGCCAACCAAGGACAATGGCCGCGATCAGGGCAAGGGGGATATTAAGCCTAGTGTCTTTAAGTTGAGAAATGAGGGCTTCTTTTGGTGTCGGACGGGAGTTGTAAAGGTCATGATCTGGAAGCGGATCATGATCAATGGCCTGTTCTTTTATGACTTCGATTGGTTTGTCGGCATCTAAACGGGCGCTCTTGCGACCTTTGCTGTCTGCACTGCGAGGTGCTTTGGAACTTGAAACTCCATCAAGCTTTTTGCGTCGTCGAACTATGGTTTTAGGTGCGAGGTCGCTCATTTAAACACGCAGTCCAATACGTCGAAACGTGAGTGGGGGCGTGTTTCATTGAAGTTTTGAAATGATTCAAAAACTAGTTTCATGCTGGTTTATATATCAGAGTCCCTTTAAGTCGGCAAATAACTCAAAATGCCCGGTAATTTTTTTGGCATTATGGTGACCATTGGTGTTTTTGATAATCCTATTGAAGGGTTGGATATGTGCTCAATGCCCAGCCGATTTGTCAAGGGCGGAGTAAGCCGCTCCTAGCAAAGCAGCTTGGTCATTGAGTATCACATAAACAGGCGTGTTTTCCATTAATGAGGACAATCGCCCTTTATCGTTAAAGGTATGAATAAAAGACGGGCTCTGAATTCGTGATAAAAGCTTAACTGGAATTCCGCCGCCTAGGAAAACGCCACCGCTGGCCATTGTTTTCAAGGCCATATTTGCGGATTCGGCAGCGAGGCAGTTGACAAAAATATCGAGAGTTTGGGCGCACATCGGGCAGGTGCCTAAGTCGGCATGTTTGGAGATGACCGCGCCGGCTTCATGGGATTTCATGTCGGTGGCGACTGTTAGAAGCTCCGTTCCCCTGCCTGTGTCGCGCAGGAAATTGTAGATATTGTTCACTCCCATACCGGATACGACGCGTTCTGCGCTGACGTGGCCGAATTGTTTTATGAGGTATTCGAGTAGAGCGATTTCCAACTCATTTCTAGGAGCGAAGTCCGTATGACCGCCTTCGCAAGCCCAAACGTGATGCCTTCTGCCATCCCAAAACAGACCAGCCTCGCCGAGCCCGGTTCCGGGGGAGACGACGCATCGATTGCCTTTGGCGCCATGATCTCCATTCTGGATCACGGCGAAATCGTTTGCAGAAAGGCGTGAGATTCCGTGGGCGTTGGCGGCAAGATCGTTGAGCACGCTCACATGAGGGATCCCGAATTCGAGAGAGATTTCATGGGCATCCACGCCCCAGGAGAGATTTGTGGGTTTGGCCCGTCCATTGATAACTACCCCAGGAATTCCAAATCCTGCACCCAGGATGGCAGGGATGTCGCTCCCAAGAAACTCGCTAAGAATGGCATTGAGGCTGGGATAGTCGGCACTGGCTAAGCGTTGTTCTCGCAGGAGCGAGAGTTTATCGCCCACGATACTGAAAAGTGCTATGTTCGACTTTGTCCCTCCGATATCGCCGGCAAGGATGAGGTGGGATTGACTTGGCATTATTTGTTGAGGAAATAATGGTGCCAGCTGTGCCCGGATTTCTCGATGAGCTTGTCGGCTGCTTCGGGGCCCCATGTGCCAGCCGCATAGTTTGGAAAATCCCTAGGATGGAGCGCCTGCCAGACGTCAAGGATAGGATCTACGATCCGCCAGGACGCATCCACGCTGTCGTAGCGGTGGAAGAGCGTCATATCGCCGATCATGCAATCGTAGAGGAGTGTCTCGTAGCCCGTCGCCGCCGTCGTTTCGCCAAAATCCTTGTAACTGAAGTCCAGTGGAACATTGGCGATCGCCACACCGGGTCCTGGACGCTTCGCGTGAATATCCATCGTGATACCTTCATCGGGTTGGACATGGATCACGAGGCGGTTCGGCATGATGTTGCTATCAACATCTTTTCCGAACAGCAGCAGCGGGGTCCGGCGGAATCCAATAACGATCTGTGTGGTATGAGCTGCGAGGCGCTTGCCACTGCGGATGAAGAAAGGCACATCCGCCCACCGCCAGTTTTCCACCATGAGCTTCATGGCCACGAAGGTCTCCGTGTTCGACTGCGGATTCACATTCGGCTCTGAGCGATATCCGGGTACGTGTATGCCATCAATCACACCTGGGCCGTATTGTCCGCGCACCGTGTTCGCAAGAATTTCCTCCGGTTCCATCGGGCGAATGGCTTCGAGTACTTTCACTTTCTCATTGCGAACACTATCACCGGAGATCGAGGCAGGGGGCTCCATTGCGACTAGCGAGAGAACAGAAAGAATGTGGTTTTGGACCATGTCCCGGGTGACTCCGGATTGATCGTAATACCCTCCTCGCAGCTCCACGCCGAGTTGTTCCCCAACGGTGATTTGCACGTAGTCGATGTAGCGTCGGTTCCAGATCGGCTCAAAAACACTGTTTCCGAAACGGAAGACCATAATGTTTTGAACTGTTTCTTTTCCGAGATAATGGTCGATGCGGTAGATTTGGGATTCTTTGACGCGCTCGCTGAGCGAGGCATTGAGGGCTCTTGCGCTTGCGAGGTCATGTCCGAAGGGTTTCTCGATAATGATGCGTTTCCAGGCGTCGTCGGATTCCTTGGTGAG
>CAMBAQ010000129.1 GCA_945863785.1 Chthoniobacter flavus | reverse complement strand
AGATCTTCCTGAATATCATCGTGCTACCGTAGCTGATATCCCTGGCTTGATCGATGGCGCCCATGATAATAGAGGGCTAGGGCATGAGTTTTTGAGGCATATCGTTCGCTGTAAATCACTTTTCTTTGTTCTAGATATGGCTGGCAGCGAGGGGCGCAGCCCCATTGATGACTATCAGTCTCTACGGAAGGAGCTTCGTCTGTACGATCCTACCTTAGCAGCTAAGCCTTTCTGCATCATATCAAATAAGATGGATCTGCCCGAATCGGAGGAGAATCTTAAGATTTTCAAGGAACGGTTTCCCAAAGTCACTGTTGTGCCGATTTCTGCAGAGATGACGGTAGGAGTGAATCAGATCATTGAATACATCGCGCAGAATGTTTTGAAGCCTCTTTCTGTAGATTCTGCAGAAGAGATCTCTGTTGAAGTTTAAATTCTTCTGCCAAGCAGTAAAGGTAAGTGCCGATTCGGCGGTTGTTTTATAGATACGCTGTGACTTTTTTCTAGTTCACGCGTGTTCTTCATTCGATTTAGGCGGGAACCATCGTTCTCTGAGGCCGCGGCTTTTTGAAGATTAGTGTGGCCCTTTATCATCGCGATTGTGAACAAAGTCCGTTCGAGCGTGGCGGTTATTGAGAGAGTCTAGGCATTCGCCGAGTTGCTCGTAACTTATTCACATGCCAACTAACACCTCTATCAAATGGACATATCAATAACTTCTCATAATACAAGTAATACATACTGAAAGGATATGAAAAACTAAGGTGACCTGTTGATTGTGATTTAGAAGTTAGCCGAAGCCCTGCCGTTTTAGTACTTGAGTGGTGAAGCGCGTCTGTTACCGACATGCGACAAACCAGTGAAACCGCTACACGGATTTCCTATTCTCGCAGAACCGTGATCTCATAGTTCAACGAAGAATCGGCGCTTTTGCTATCGATGCCACCCAAGGGTTTCACGGTTGGATCGAGACTAATGAGCGTCAATTCGAATTCCTGAGCCTTTTCTAAGGAAACTCGCGCTAGAAACTTTTCGACATGATCTTTTGAGGTGTCTACGCATATCGCCCCCACTCTATTTAGAGCGGATCTAAGTGAGGCCTCGGAATCCGAGTTATTCGATTTCCTAAGGATAAAACTAAACCGCCGGATTCCGTCATCTAAGGCAGGCATGGGTAATTTGGATTCGGCAATGGAATCTAATGTTGCGCGGAGGCCCGGTGCCTCGGTTGTCACTTGAGTGTTTACCTCTGATATGGTCGTGCCGCTCGGTTTGGTGTTTTTTCGGATGTCCAAAAGCCCAAGAATCAAAATGGTAAATGGCAAGGCTAACGCGATTATAACGAGGCCGAAAATTTGAAAAACATGGACATTGAGACGGAATCTGGGTTGGGGTTCCGATGGGTCGGGATTTTCGGATTTGTTCATTGTGGAGTCAAATCTAGCCAGAGCCTCGGCTTTATTCCAACGCAAATACGGAACACAGCATTGACCGCGACCCAGATGTGCCCGATATTCCCGACCTTTCATGTCTATCGAAAACACCCGCAACTTTTGTATCATCGCCCATATTGATCACGGCAAAACGACGCTCTCCGATCGTTTGCTTGAGGCTACTGGCACCATTCAGAAACGGGAGTCGCAGGAACAGATGCTCGACGCCATGGATCTTGAGCGTGAACGCGGCATCACTATTAAGTCTCACCCGATCGCGATGGATTACACGGCGAAGGATGGCAAGACTTACAAGTTGAACCTCTCCGACACTCCGGGTCACGTGGACTTCACCTACGAAGTGTCACGCTCTCTTGCCGCGTGTGAAGGCGCACTGCTTATCATTGATGCCGCACAGGGCGTCGAAGCACAGACTGTGGCCAACGTCCACCTCGCAGAGAAGCAAGGCCTCAAGATCATTCCCGTTATTAACAAGATCGATCTGCCCAATGCGGATATTGAAATGGCCAAGAGGCAACTCGAGGACATCCTCGCCATTCCTGCAGAGGAAGCCATCATGGCTAGCGCAAAAGCCGGCATTGGTATCCATGAAATCCTCGAGACCATTATCGAGCGTATTCCCGCTCCTACCGGTCAACCCGACGCCCGTTTGCGCGCCCTCACTTTTGATTCGCACTTTGACGGTTACCGCGGCGTTGTGATTTACACTCGCGTGATGGAGGGTTCGATCAAGGCCGGCGACCCTGTCAAACTCATGTCCACCAACGAGGCCTACGAGGTTAAGGAAGTCGGCGTTTTCAAGCCCCAAAACCCCAAGTTCTTCGCCCGCGAAAAGCTCATCGCCGGCGATATAGGTTACGTCATCGCGAATATCAAAACTAGTGCGGAGGTAAAGGTCGGCGACACGCTCACAGGCACTCGTCAGCCAGCAACGGAACCCCTCCCTGGATTTCAAGTAGTCCAGCCCATGGTTTTCAGTGGGATTTATCCGATCAACACGGCCGATTTTGAGCATCTCAAGGCCGCCATGGCGAAGCTTCAGCTCAACGATGCCGCATTCCAATTCATGCCAGAGTCCAGCGTGGCCCTCGGTTTTGGTTTCCGTTGTGGATTCCTCGGCCTTCTCCACATGGAAATCATTCTGGAGCGTTTGCGCCGCGAATTTGACATGGACATCATCGCCACCTACCCATCGGTTATCTATGAAGTTCTCCGTACAAATGGCGAGCTTCTCCGTGTCGATAATCCGGATCAACTGCCCGATCCGAGTGTGATCGAGGAGATCCGCGAGCCAATGGTGCGTTGTTTCGTGATGATTCCGAATGAATACATCTCGCCCATCATGCAGCTCATTATGGAAAAACGCGGCGAGGTCAGCCACACGGAGTCCATTGACACGAAGCGTGTCATGTTGACCACTGAACTTCCGCTGAACGAAATCCTCGTTGATTTTGTGGATAAGATGAAATCCATCACCCGTGGGTATGGCTCGATGAACTACGAACAGGCCGGATACCGTGCGAACAAGATGGTGAAGCTCGAAATGCTCGTGAATGGCGAGCCGGTAGACGCCTTTTCTTCCATCGTTCACCGTGAAAAAGCCGAAGCCCGTGGCCGCGCCCTTGCCGCCAAGCTTAAGGAAGTGATTCCGACCCAGCTCTACCAAGTATCCATTCAAGCCGCTGTCGGTGGGAAGATCGTGGCTCGCGAAAATGTGAGCGCATTGCGGAAAAACGTGACGGCCAAGTGCTATGGTGGAGACATTTCACGTAAACGCAAGCTTCTCGATAAGCAAAAGGAAGGTAAGAAACGAATGAAGGCCGTGGGAACGGTCAATATCCCACAAGAAGCCTTTGTGCAGGTCTTGCGGACAAGTTAATCCCCCTCGCCAACCTATGTTTTTACTTACGCCCCGCTACATCAAGGATGCTAGGAACTACATCCATGGCGCGAAGAAGTTGCTGTCCTATAAAAGGGACATTCTTGAGCATGCGCAGGTGCGTCAAATCGAGTCTGGCATTCTGGATCTTCAGAGTGCTATACGAGCCCGGAGTCGGGAAGCGGTGTCCGTGGCTACCATTCGTCTCGACGATCTAGTCGGAAAATGCGTGCCGCCACCCAAACACGCTTATATCCGAGAGAATATCGAGGTTTTCCTCGTGGCCGTGATTATTGCCGCCGGAGTGAAGTCCTTTCTGATCCAGCCTTTTCGCATACCAACTGGGTCTATGCAGCCTACCCTCTATGGCATTGTCGGTGTCCCGACAGAGACTCCACCACCTAATCCCCTCACCCGTGTATTTGATTTTTTTGTCCAGGGTCGCCACTCATTCGACCTACGAGCTAAGGAAGAGGACGTGGTTGTTTCCTTGAGTGAAAAAACCTATGCGAACTTTTTCACTTTTACAAAAATCGTCTGTCGCCGTCATACCTACACGCTCTTCGTGCCGCGTGACCCGCTGATGCGTTATTTTCGTGTGGTCCCCGGACGCCAATATGCCGCCGGCGAAGTGATCGCTCGTGGGCATATGGATACTGGCGACCAAGTTTTTGTGGATAAAGTGAGCTACAATTTTGTGAAGCCCGCGAGTGGCGACGTGTTTGTTTTTAAAACCACTGGCATCCGCGAGATCGAGTCGGGCTTGGATCCGGCGATGGGTTCCCAACATTACATCAAACGATTGGTTGGTATGCCGGGCGACACGCTTCGCATCGCGCCTCCCCTCCTCTATCTCAATGGGCAAGTCCCAACGAACTTCGTGCTTCAAAGAGTGATGAGCATGAAAAATGGCTATCAAGGGTACTCGAATGCTGGAAAGGGCGGTCCGGCGTTCCGTTTTTTGGGTGCACCTGAGGACACCTTTACAGTCCCAGTGAATAGCTACTTCGCGCTTGGTGATAACAGCTATCATTCCCGCGACAGTCGGGATTGGGGAATCGTTCCTGAGCGCAATGTGGCCGGACGCGGACTTATCGTCTACTGGCCCTTCAGCAAGCGCTGGGGCCTCATTCGCTGATTAATTCAATGCAAGTTGGGCTTTATAGACCAAAAGCCTGCTTCCACTTTTCTTCCCGAAAACCTACTAAACAAATCCCCCGATCTGCATCGATGGCGAACGGGCGCTTGATGAGGTTTCCGTTTTGTGTGAGCAGGTGGAAAACGGCATTCACGTCCATAGCGTCGAGTTTATCCTTCAGACCGAGCGCTCGGTAATCCTGGCCGGAGGTATTCAGGATAGATCGCATTTGTCCCTCGCACGCACTCAACATGGTTTTGAGTTCATCCATGTTTGGCGGAGTCTCACGGATCGGGAGTTCTTCAAAATTGACGTCATTTGCGCGCAACCAGTTTGTGGCATTTCGGCAAGTCGAGCAGGGTTTGTAGGTGTAGACTTTTAGCATTTTCTTGCGGCTTTTTTTAACGGAACTTCCACGCAAATCCCATGTCAAATGCATTGAGTGGAAGGACAGTGGATTCTGGGGCGAAGTCTAAGCTCTCACTAAATGGACGATCGCTCCCCCATGACGATTCGGGATGCTGGCGGGAAGTAAAGAAAACTGCATCTCCCGACACATCCGGGAACTTATTGAGGGTGGACAGGGGCACGTAGGGCATGAAATGTGTCGCAACGCTGAGGTTGGACTCCGCCGCGATTTCTAAAGGTTCGGCACCCGATTCGAGTAGAAGTGTTAAATCTTGGGCAGTTAGGTTTCTGGCAGGTGAACGCAGCATCCATCGGCCCTCACTGAATCGCCCGAAGGCAAAAGCCTCAACAAAATGCGCCCCCACCCAACCCGAGGCTTTCGCTATCAGGAGTGGGTTCCATGGTTCATCGGATAAAAAATCCATCGTTCCGTTCTCCAAAAGCAAACGCCCTGCAGGCACTCGGGCCTGGAGATTTGTAAGAGTGAGACGGCCTGTGGGAACTGGGGATTTCAATGTGCCACGAAGGTTCACATCCCAAGATATTTCTCCAGCAAGGGGTGGTCTCCCAACCCGAACAGGTTCCTTTGAGATCACGGACAGATCAAGGGCGCCTTGTGTTGCCGGTGAGAAAATCGACAGCAAGGAAGACACCGATTCC
>CAMBAQ010000128.1 GCA_945863785.1 Chthoniobacter flavus | reverse complement strand
TCGGGATATGTCTTTACGGCATAATCGCTCACGCTGTAGACTTCCGGCAGGTTGGCGACATTCGGGTCCGTGGCGTCTTGGTCAAATATCGCGCCAGCGGGGTTGATGTTGATGACAGGCATGCGTCCGTTCGGAGTCTCCAAGCGAATCTCCACAAAATCATCGGCTTGGACGCCCGAGTTGTCGCGGGTTTTCGTGCGGTCATGGAGGTAGTCCATTTTTGGCTCGCGGCACGTGATGGCGATGTAAAGGGCGGTCGGCGTGGCTCGGAACCCAACGGAAGTGGAACACTCGGTCGGCTTGCCGCCTGTATACATATCCTTGAGCGGGATGAAGGGCACATTATTCCAGAAGTCTTTGGAAAGGTCGCCATCGCACTTCACATTTTCGGCAAAGCGTCCGGCCTGGATGGTTGGCCCTTTGCGCTGGAGGTTGGCAAAGAGCCTCTTGAGGGGCTCCATCTCATAGGCGAGTCGGTCGATCCTTTTCGCATAGATGCTGTCCGGCTGGACCTTGGCGCGAGCCTTGCCGAGCATGTCGTAGAGCTTCGTGACATCCTCCTCTTTGATGTTTCCGGAGGACGCCGTTACGCGGCGCGGGGCTTTCCTCATCCAGATTTCCTCGCTGAACTGATCCAGCGCCTTCATCTCTTCCGCTGCGGGTCCGTAGTAGAGCGTGTAGTATTCGGCGAGGAGCTTGTCCACATCCAGCTTCGGATTCCACATCAGCTTAGAGTAGAGATACATCATGAGGTGTGTCTCTGCCGGGAAGCCGATGTTGGTGTTGCGGTTTTCCTCTTTTGACAAACTCGCGGCGTCGCCAGGACTGTCGTATTCAAGCAGGAATCCCTGGCATTTGTCGGGTGTGACGTTTTTGAAAAGCTGCTTCAGGTTTTCTGTAAAAATATACGGAGTAGGTGGATAATTGCGATGAGGACCGCGGTCGTAAAGGTAGTCGTAGTAGATGAACTGTTCCGGCTCCTTCACGCACTGGAACCACTCCTTCATGATTCCGGTGAACTCGGGATTCAGGTGGTCATAGGCCGTTGTGTTGCAGAAAACACAGGTCATATCTTCCGGGATGAACTGGCCTTTGAGCTGGGAGGGAACACCTACCGTGCCGGAGTAGGCGTAGAAGGCTTTGCGCTGTTTGTTGCCGGGATATTTCTTATTATAGCGCTCGAGCATGTTCATGTTGAACTCCCAGGCGTAGTCGCTGTAGCGCCCGGACTCGCCGCGCTCTTTCACTTTGTCCCATCCGTTGGCGATATCCTCGTCGTCCAGCGTGCTCCATCCATCGGGTTGGTTGAAGCTGACATACGGGAGCATTTTTGGATAGAAGGTATTGGCGAACTCGAGATACTGCAGGAATGTTGACCGGAACTTTTCGCCGGAGAGCTTCGGCGCATGGAAATCGGTCTTGCCGTTGACCTTGCCGGCACACTCGGGGTCTTCTTTTCCGTCAAGAATTCGGCCTGCGGCATGGTAAAAGAATATGAATTCGCTCATGCCGGCGCCAAGCGACTTGAACCACATGGCCTCATCGCGGCAGCCGCGCCAGTGGCTCCAGTTGCGGTAGCGAAATGCCGGTTCGCTCTTGATGTCCTGATCGGCAAAGACAATGTCCTTCTTCTCAGGGATGACCTGCCCGATATCGGCGAACGGCATATACCAGCGGAATCCGAGTTGTTCGAGTAGCGCGTAGGAGGCAAAAATGGTGCCGGTGGAATCAATGCCATCGTGAAAACCAAGGCTCTTGGAGACATCTTTTTCACGGCATTGGCTGCGGAGGCCCTCCATAAACATCGGCGAGCGCCACTTGTGTCCACCAGTATGCGCCAACCATTTGTCAGAGACCTTGTAGAGGTTGTCCTCGCTCAAAGCGTAGTATTTATACCATTCGATATCGACCCCGGCTGCAATGATGTTGTCGCCTTTGACGATGATTTTGTATCCATCGAATTTGACATCCTTCAAGTCCAGGCCGAGTTTCCGCGTCATCTCGTTCTCGCCGAACCAGACCTTGGTTTGGAACTTGCCACTGGGCTCGCCCACGATCTCCAGTTTGGCCCCCGACATTTTTTCGATGATGCCCTGAAATTCCGTTGCGGCGGTATTTACTATTGGATTGGCATCTTTCGAGATAACAATTTCGGCTGTCGCCTTGCCGTCCTTCACGAGCTGCGTTGCCGACAGGGGGAGAGTGAAACAGAAGGTCAGCAACAGCATCAGCTTTTTCATGCAAGGTTTCTTCATCCACTTCTCGACAGGGGTCAACTCACTGCATCTGGTCATATCTCAAAACCAGCAGGTGATCGCGTGCGGGATAACCGCGAGGCCGGCTGCGCATGTCAAACATGTCCGAAGACATCCACCGCATTGGATTTCCACGTCATTCCCTGTCACACCTGTCGAACGTCGAGGAACTGCCCGAGTTCGGCGGAGGCCTTGGCGGCCAGGCAGGCATAGACGCTTTGTAGGCCCGTGCGCAGAGGAGCGAGGGAGGGAGCCCCGTCCCGCACCATGGCCAAAAAGTTTTCGGCCAATCTCGCGTCACCACCGAAGTGCGCATCCTTGCCTTCGATCGTGACGAGCGTGTTGACCGGTTCGCGGTGCCTTGTTCCCCGGATTTCTCCGGTATAAAAATCGAACTCGACCTTGCCGTGGAGACCGGAGACGACCGCTCCTCGCTTGGCCCCGCGCTTGGAGAAAAAGACCTGTGTGTAAACGCCCTTCGCCCCGTTGGCAAACTCCAGCAGCGCGCTCGATGAGTCCTCGTTCATCCCCGTTTCCGGAAAGCCGATGCTCTCGAAATACTGCACGTCGGGATTCAGAGGTTCCGACTTGCGGCTGGCGTCCTGGTGGACACGCCCGCAGGAACTCATCGCCGCGACCCTCGTGATCGGGGCACCGGCCAGAAAGGCAAGGTAGTCGAAGTCATGGGTGGCCTTCTGGATGAACAGGCCTTGGGTGACCGAATAGTCCCGATACCACATGTCGAAATAGTTTTTTCCGTAAGGGACGTAGTTCACGGCCAGCAGGTGCTCGATGCCGCCTGCGGTTTTTAAATCGAGCAGCCGCTTGGCCTGCTGGCAGACCAGCGATGCCCGTAGCGGAAAGCTCACCAGCACCGGGCACGGGTCGCTTCGGAACGCCTCCTCCAATGCCAGGGCATCTTCCATCCGCGTCGCCACCGGCTTTTCCAAAAAGAGTGGCAGGCCGAAAGCGGATGCCTCGATCGCGAGCCGCGCATGGCTGTCGCAGCGGCTACCAATCGCCAGGGCGTCCGGTCGCGTGGCCTCGACCATCTCCCCAATCGTTTGAAAAACTCCCACTGACCCGCGATCTTTCTCCGGAACGCGCGCTAATGCGGCCTCCGGGGCGGTATCCACGAAGCCCACGACCGTGAGCTGCGGTTCTGCTTTGAGCAGGGTGTTCACCATGCTGTTCATCCTGCCGCCGAATCCAATAATGCCGAGTTTCATAAAGTTTTTTATATGGGGTTGGAGTGGAGTTTCATTGTTTCTGAAAGATTGGGAGAGTTAAGCTGACTGCGTTAAACGCGCTTTCAGGCTCACTCGTTCGGAGGATAAAACCGCTGGTCGTTCGGAAGCGGTGTCCCTCATGGAGGTGTTTGAGAACCGCTTTTTGCAGCGAGGTTTTTGGCGTGAGCGTTCGCCAGTCGGTGGTGCCATCCAGCACGCGCTCCATCAGTTGATCGCAGTTGTTCCCCGGAGTGGCTAGTGGAAAAAAAAGGTTTCCAAAGCTCTGGATATTGGAGTGTGGCGGGAGGCACTGCCAGAGCTCCCGGTCGAGGAGCCATGAGGTGCAACAGAAGGCCCGCCAGTCGAGCTCGGGAAAGTGACATCGGTAAATATTTCCGGCACGCCGAAAGGAGTCTGCGCAATCGGAAAGCGTCAGAGGCTGCCCTGAAGGAATATGCACATGCAGGGCTATCGATTCCCTGCTCAGACACATGTCGTAGTCGCGGACCGGGAGGCTCGCCGTCTCTCGGCTAATCTGCCCGGATGCCGGATCCACGGGATGGCCGCGCAGTTCATCGGGGGTCAAAACATAGCTTGTGATAAAGCCGTCGGCCGACTTTTCGAGCCATCCGTCGCGCGAGCATTCGAGGCTGGCCTCCGCAAAAACCATCGTTTGTTGAGTCGAGGATTTTCCGTGAAAAACCCGGTAGGGGGAACCGAACGGCAGGGCGATAAATTGAAGCCTCCCGATCTCTAACAGCATTTGGTGGACATGGCTCCCAAGCCATCGCAAGTGCCGGAACTCCCACTTCCCACCGGCGGATTCGGGCCTCGTGATCCACCTCTGCAAATCCTGGGCGGTCGCAACCGAAATAGAATCTGGTATTTGCCGGGCGCGATGAGCGGCGAGCATTTTTGGATACCCCGCGACGGCGATGAGCGCGCTGATTTCCGACTCTGTCCCCGCTGGAGCATCCGGGATAGAGCCCTCGACCCAATCGCCCGCAAGTTCGAGGAACGTACGTTTGAGCGCGGCGTCTCCGGCGACCTTGCTCGCAGCTGCATCCAAAAAATGAATCACGGGGGTGTCGAATCCAAGGCTCTCCAGGAGCTTCGACACAGCACCTTTTTCTAAAATCCATCCGGGATCTGTTTTCAAATATCAACGCCCTCCAAGAGATGCCGGCTGAGCAGGCCACACATTTCCGAATACATCCACTTCATTAATTTCCACCTGCACTTTTACGACCACCTTCACCACTTCGCAGGATGCGTCCCAGTCGATCGAGGGTGCATGGGCGTCCTGTGGAAAAAATAAGGCCATCTGGCCTGTGGAAAGCTGCAAGGATGTAAAATCCGGTATGTTGCATTTCCAAAGAGCGGCATCCTTGGCATCGTCGTAGGCCATGGTCTGCTCGCTCATCGCGGCCAGCGGAGCCCAAAGGATGGTTTCGCGTCCGCTGAAGACAAATTGGATGTCGCTATAGCGGCGATGGGCTTCGAAGAGGGCGCTCTCAACGGGTTTCGTTGTGTATTTCTGGACGAGAGCGAAAACCCTCTCCCCATCGATCTCATAGCGTCCCGTTGCTTGAGAGCCGTCGAATTGATGTAAAAACGCGAATCCCTTTGCGAAGTCCGGGCCAAGGTTGGCGTAGCTAGAGGAGTGGGTGAGTGTGTCAAGGATCATAGGGATTTATCGGAGTCGGATTTTTCAGGAAAGCGGTGGTGATCTTTCTGCGGCCAATGCGGGAGATGCCGGACATCCTGCTGTCCGGAGACCTCACCGGTTTCCGAGGCTGGTGAAGGGTTCTCTTGCTCTCGAAACTCCCACCAGCATTGGCCTTGGTGGTTGTGCTCATGATCGATACAAAAGCCGGCCCGCTCGACCACAGGCCGAATCCAGGCGATGCAGTGGTTGCAGTAGTCTTTGTATTGCTGAAGGTTGTTTGTGATCAGAAATCCCTTGGATGGACAATCGTGCATGTCGCATCTCACCATGGACGGGCTTTGCGTCATGTGATAACCCTTTTCAGGGGACTCTTCTGCCAAGGTATGCCCCCAGTATTTCATCATTCCTTCGAATC
>CAMBAQ010000127.1 GCA_945863785.1 Chthoniobacter flavus | reverse complement strand
TGCGGCATAGGTCTCGCGTCCGCATTAGTGATCGTCGCGCTAGCGCAGGTCGTTTCTCACGGGCTTTCTAAATAGTGATGCTGACCGGCGCGTCGTCTTTGCTGCTGGCGCAAAGGACTTCCACTTGGGTGTGACCATCCGCATCCAAGCGGGTTCGCACGGCCTGGGTGGCTAGGGTTGAGGAGTTGCAGTCCTCGCTTATATGTCCGAGTAGCACGTGGCTTAACTGCGGCGTCGCCACGTTGGCAACGATGTCGGCGGCGGCCACATTCGAGAGGTGTCCGTGACGAGAGAGGATGCGTTGCTTGACCGCCCAGGGTCGCTTGGTGTCATTTTGAAGCATCGTCTCATCGTGATTGGTTTCGATGAGGAGGGCGCTCACCCCCTGCACGCAGTTGACGACCTGCTTGGTCGCATATCCCAAGTCCGTGAGAACAGCGAAGGAAGATTCCGCATGTCGAAAAACAAATCCCACCGGGTCTGCGGCATCATGAGGCACGGAGAATGGAAGCACCCGGAGATCCCCGATTTGAAATTCCGCACCGCTGGCAAAAAGATTCCAGTTGGCCACAACCCCTGATCTTTTCAGTGAGTCGGCGGTGAGGGGATTTGTGAAAACCGGCACGGAACTATTAGCGCAAAAAACTCGAAGCCCCTTCGTGTGGTCGCCATGCTCGTGCGTCAGCAGCACACCCGCAAGCGAGTTGGCCTCGACGTCCAGCGTCGTTAAGTGCCCATTGATGCGCTTAGCAGTCAATCCAATATCGATCAAAACGGATGTTTCTGCGGTTTGAAGCAAAACGACATTTCCAGAACTACCGCTAGCAAGAATGGTGACGCGCATGAGGAATTCAGGAATTAAAGTGCCAATCGAACATTTGAAACCGCGATTTTACAGGATTTAAGGATTCGGAAAATGGTATTTTTGAAATCCGTGAGATTCACGACGCCAAGAGGCCCCGCCAAACGGCTTTTTGGACAGCATTAACAGGATTAAAAGAATGGAAAAGGGAGTAGGGAGAGCTTTTAGACAAAATGCTTTTTGACTCATTCTGTAGCGGCGGTCTGCAACCGCCTATGGGCAACGATTCGGCGCAAGTGAAAACAGTTCGCTAAAATTTAAAACCTAGAAGCCATTGGTATCAGTGAGGGTGGCCTCACAAATTTGGTGGCTTTTTGCGCGGAGGAGAGGCCCTTTTAGGTGAAAGCCGTATTGTCAAATTCGCGAGCTTGTGCCATTATCCACGCCCATGTTTTATTGGTTCGGTCGTCAGACTTTACAGGTTATTTTCGGAATAGGCGATTACTCGCTTTTTACCGTGAAGGCTTTTTGTGCTCTGGCGAAGTCCAAAAGACTCGTGCGGAGGATCGTTTCCGCCGTTCACGAGCAGGGGACGGTTTGCCTGCCGGTGATCCTGATTGTCGGGCTGTTCACGGGCTTGGTGCTAGGCTTGCAGGGGTATCATGTGCTTAGTCGATTTGGATCGCAGGGCCTCTTGGGGACACTGGTTTCGCTGAGTCTGGTGCGCGAGATGGGCCCGGTGCTGGCGGCGTTGATGTTGATCGGGCAGGCGGGATCGGCCCTGGCTGCGGAGCTCGGAATTCAACGCAACACGGAGCAAATCGTAGCGCTCGAGACGATGGGTGTGAATAGCCACGGTTATCTTGTGGTGCCTCGCCTCGTTGCTTCGTTGCTGGTTTTTCCTCTCCAGACGGCGGTTTTTGTCGTGGTGGGATTTTGGGGCGGAAGTCTCTCGGGGTCTTTACTTCTTGGGGTCGACTCGGGTGTGTATTGGTCTGCAGTGCAACGGGCCGTGGAGGCCCAAGACATGCGGGAATGTTTCATTAAGGCGGCGGTCTTTGGTGTCTTGTCGATCAGCACTTGTGCCTACCAAGGGTATCACTCAGATCGGAATGCCTCAGTGATGGGCGCGCGCGCGGTGAGCGCCTCTACAACCCGAGCGGTGGTTTTTTCCAGCATTCTTGTCTTGGTGGCCGACTACATCATTAGCTCGTTTTTTGTCTGAGTATGGGAACATCGAGCCAAAAATTTGCAATCCAAGTTGAAGGACTTCATAAGGCCTTTAACGGAAAACCCGTTCTGACAGGGGTGGATCTGGGGGTGCCTAGCGGCAGTATCTTTACCGTTGTCGGGCCGAGCGGGGCTGGGAAATCCGTATTTTTGAAGTGCCTAGCGAACATCATTCCGCCCGATGCCGGTCGAATCCTTTTCGATGGTAGCGAGCTCGCTTTTGGCGATCGAGTTTCGCAACTGGAGTTTCGGAGGCGTTGTAGTTTTCTTTTTCAGAGCAACGCCCTCTTTGATTCATTAACGACCTTGGAGAATGTCGCGCTTCCTCTGGAACAGACGACAAGCCTGCCGAATAAAGAGATCCGGAAACGTAGCCTTGAAGCCCTTAAGCAACTCGAAATCGACGAGTATGCAGGCCACTATCCAGCCCAACTCTCAGGCGGAATGCAAAAGCGCCTCGCCCTAGCCCGCGCTATCGTCACGCAACCGGAACTCGTTTTATTTGATGAACCCACCGCAGGCCTCGATCCGCTGCGACGCAATGCGGTTTTTGCGATGATTGCAAAATACCAGCGGCAGTTTGGTTTCACGGCACTCATTGTCACGCACGATGTGCCTGAGGCCCTTGTGGCCAGCGATCGGGTTGCACTTTTAAATCAGGGTCGGATATGCTTTGAAGGTACGCCGGCGGAGTTTTCTGCTTCCACTCACTCTGTTGTATCCGATTTTAGAGATAGCGCCGCCGCACTCCAGAGAGAGTTGGCAGTTATCCGAACAGCTGACGCGTAGATTTATGAAAAATACCAAACTTGAACTTTCGGTTGGCATCTTTGTGATGCTCGGAATCGCCGCTCTCGCCTACTTGACAATTCAGGTGGGCACGGGATCGATGCTGAATGGTGACACCTATCTTATCGAGTCACGCTTTGCCAACGCGGGAGGTCTCCACACAGGCAGTACCGTACTCTTGGCTGGTGTTACGGTAGGACGGGTCGAAGGGATCCGAATGGAACCCTCGGATTATAGCGCAATCGTCACGCTTCGCGTCTTATCGACTCTTCGCCTTCCGACGGATTCCATGGCCTCTATCAAAACGACGGGTCTCATCGGGGATAAATTCATTTCGCTTTCACCAGGGGCGGATGACACCTACATGGCAGCGGGATCAAGGATCACTATGACGGAGTCAGCCGTCGACATCGAGTCCTTGATCGGTAAAATGGCCTTCGGATCCGTCGATAAAGATAAAGCCCAACAAGAAACGAAATAAGTAATGCGTTCTCTTTTCCTCTTCCTTGCCTCGCTCGCGATCACGCAAAGCTATTTATCTGCATCCACCATCGAAGCGGAAAAGTGCCTGAAAAAGGCTGTCAGCGAGGTGGCTCAAATTGCCGACCACGCTGCAAACAGCGGCGAGTTGGCTTTGAGCGTGCGCCCAGTTTTAGTCAATATCATCAGCTTCGAAATCATGACCCGACGAGCGGTAGGTCCGGGATGGCGTGAATTCACGGGGGCTCAACAAAAAGAAGCCACCGATCTTTTCACAACATTGATCATTCGTACTTACGCGAGTAAATTCACCCCGGGTGAATTCCCCGAAATCACCTACAAGACCCCGATATCTCCGCTTCCTGGCCGAGTGGAGATTTCCACGAGTATTTTGTATAAAGGGAGCTATTACGAGGTCATCTACCGTCAGGAGGAATCCGTAGCCTGGCGCATAACGGATGTCGTGATCGAGGGGGTCAGCATGATCGCCACCTACCGAACGCAATTTGATGCCCAGTTCAAGCAAGGCGGCGCGCCCGCCGTCATTAGCGCTCTTAAAAAGTCTGTAGCCGCACCCCAGTAAAACCATTTCCTCTTATGAACAAAAAACTGATCACATTGTTAGTTGGTATTCTGCCGCTTACGGCATTTCATAAGGCTACTGCAGCAGGGGGAAGTGCGTCTGGGTCGGATATCGTCGTCATCACGAAAGAGGGCGTTAAATCGGTATCTCTTGAGGGGGGGCGATTACCAAAAAACTCCACGGAGACATACTTTCTAAAAAGCGAAGTGGAAATCAAAGGACGATCAGTTGCAAAGCCGATTCCCAACCCAAGCCCAAAAACGAAGCCCAAGCCAGTTTCCTCCCCGCTGGCCCAGACGACCAGTAAACCTGTAAAAGCTGATAAAGTGGCTGCCCTGCCGCAGAAGTTGCAATCTGCTTCTGCGCCGTCTCCTCGAAATGTAAAAGCCATCGTTAAAAAGGAGGTCCCTAAGCGTCAATCTGCGCCGCCGCAAGCGCCTTCGGTTGCCAAAGCTCCGCAGTCCAAGCCGTCTGCGCCTCAAGTCCCTTCAGGTAATGGAACTGCGAATATCACAATCACAAAAAAGTCCCCCGCTGGCGGTGTTCCAAAGGATGTTCTTGATGAATACAGTCAAGTCGCCCTTATCCCTGACGTCATCGAGCCGCTGAATCGCGGTTTCTTTTGGATTAACCACCAGCTCTATACCTTTGTGTTCCGTCCGGTTTCCAAAGTCTATGGCGTCCTGCCTAAGCCGGCCCGGACGGCTGTTTTCAATGTGTACGACAATGTCGAATTTCCAGTTCGATTTGTGAATGATCTTTTGCAGTTGAAATTCAAAAATGCCGATTTGGAATTGCGCAAATTTCTCGTTAATTCTGTCGCTGGCGTTGGTGGGATCATGCGCGTGAGCGATCGCATTCCAGCACTTGCCAAGGTGCCGTCGGCTGATATGGGGCAGACGCTTGCCAAATGGGGCGTGGGTCATGGTTGCTACATTGTGCTTCCCGTCCTTGGCCCGAGCAGTGCGCGCGATACAGTGGGTCGCGCTGGCGATTATGCGCTCAATCCGTTGACTTGGGTTTCCTTCGGTGGCATCAGTGCGGGGGCTTCTATTGCGATGACGGCCCCGAACGCGATCAATACCATGGATGCGAGAATTGATACTTACGATACGGTTACGAAAAATGCCATTGATCCCTACCAGGCCGTCCGCAGTGGCTATTCCCAGTATCGTAAAAAAGCGGCCTCGGAGTAGATTGCTTTCGTGTTTTTTTGCAGGTCGAATTGACTTCAATTGACTTGGTTTTTTTGAAGAAAATGTTCGATTGACGCGCGGGAGTCCCGTTGTAGTCTGCGCGCATGAAAATGTGGACTCTCTTGGGAATTATTCTGGTATCGATGGGATGCGGGGTCGCTCAGGCTGCCGGCGTGGACGCTGCAAGCATCGTGGACGCGCAAGTCAATTGGTCTTTGGATTGGCTGCGTGATTCCAATGCTTGGGCGACACTCCTTTTGCTCATCGCTCTCGAATTGGTGCTCGGTATCGACAATATCCTCGTCATTACGCTGGCTGTTTCGCGCATTGAAGCCAGTCAGCGTGACAGAGCGAGGTGGATCGGACTCGTTCTCGCTTTGGTGATGCGGTTGATCGCGCTTTGCGGAGCTAGTTTGCTCATGAGCATGAAGGATCCAGTGATCCATATCTATAGCCTTGGACTTTCGGTGAAAGATCTCGTGCTTCTCTCAGGTGGGCT
>CAMBAQ010000126.1 GCA_945863785.1 Chthoniobacter flavus | reverse complement strand
ATGGGAAAAAAATTCTCGAGTATGAAGAGCGTGTTCCACTGTTCGGCTCCAGTCATGACCGAATCGGGATTTATTCCTACACTCCGATCCAAGTCAAATCGGTGAAAGTTTTTTCCGCCGAGGCTCGCGAGACCGAGTATTTCGACGATCCGGACACGCGCTAACTAGCGTACGAATACCAGCAGCACGGCAAGCAGTGTCGCTCCGCCAGATCACTCTGGCCGGGTATTCAGTGGATTCATTGAAAACGGTGCAATAGATGCTTAAGGAACTTTGCTACCGCATCTTTCTGCGCCACTACACCGAGGAAGGGCTACAAAGGAATTCGTAATATCATGATGGCCGCCTCGATCGAATTGAAAAACTGGAGCACTTGGGTGGAGTTGGATTTCGGGAATACGCCTGCCGAGCATCTCTACAATAATAATTTGTCCATGTATGTGAAAGAACACTACGGGCGGGGGCAGAGCAGCACGCCCCGGCCGAGCGGGAACTCAGATGGCACCCGCTTGTGAGCCGGCCCACCCTCCGTGCGGCCTTGGAAAAATTGGAACCCGAAAAGTGGAATAGAAACACGCTAGGGAAGCCAAGAGAGTTGCTTCAAAAAACTCCGAAACGAAGCATGGATGCGGTTAGCACCGTGACGCTGATCAATCCGCCGATAATGCTCGGTTGGGCGTTAAAAAAACGGTTGAGACGGGCAATCGGCGGGTTTGACATTCTCTCTGGTTTGCTTGAAGCATGTGGTCAATGCCACAAGTGAAGCCAAAGATGCAGGGGAATGGGGTCACGGCTCTACGGGAAAGTCTGATCGAGATCAGCCGCGCCAACCGATGGCCTCTGCTTGAAGCCCTTCCCGTCACGCGTTTCTTGGGAAAAAGCTATGGAATTTCGAACGTCAGCGCTTTTCGGGTCCTGAATGAGTTGAGCGATTCCGGCCAGCTTTGGCGGGCTGCCAACGGTCGGTATTTTCTCCCCGCCGCCCGCCGACTTTTAGAAAAACCTGCAATGGTGGCTTGCCTGATCCGGCGCTTGGAGCACTGGACCCAAGTCGGTCGCGAAATCATGCTGGGGGTGGATGAGACTTGTGGTGAACTTGAGCGAGCCATGCTGCTCGTGCATGATCGCGTGCTCTTCCGGCAGACACACCCAACGGCCCAGTCCTTATCAGGGTCCGATCATGAGATTCGGCAGAGCATGGAGGATTTTCTTCTCCTCCATTCCGAACGCATCCGGGGAGTCGTTCTCGACGAGTTATGGCCGGAACGTGTCTTAGCGCGGTTTAAAAACCGTATTCATCAGGGCGTTGTGCTTTATCGCAGCACGAATCTGCCTTTCCTCGGTTGCGTGTCTGCCGACGTGCAAAGTGCGGCTCGGATGGTCATCAACCATGCCGCGCAAAACCAATTTGCCAAACTCTCTATCTTGCTTCCATTTCGCGGCTACGCGCCATCAGAGGAAATGCTCGATGCGTTACAGGATGCCGCAAATGGGCCCTTCGGGAAGGCTCCTGTGTTCACGTTGGATTCCTCCTCCGCCCTCGACGGTTTGATAGCCGAATTGCGCAAAGAACGTCGCAAAATTCTTCTGGTCGCCACGGAGG
Organism: Chthoniobacter flavus; assembly: GCA_945863785.1. Lineage (GTDB taxonomy): Bacteria > Verrucomicrobiota > Verrucomicrobiia > Chthoniobacterales > Terrimicrobiaceae > UBA967. The sequence continues at coordinate 4,012 of CAMBAQ010000126.1, read as the reverse complement.
ACAATGCCGCCGTCGCAGTGCTGGATGCTCTCCGTCAGGCTGGCATGGATGTCCCTAGGCGTATTGGGCTCGTCACAACCATGGGCAGCCGGATTGCCCTTGACCGTTCGATGACCTCTGCCGGATTCGATTTCCGCATGATGGGGAGCGAGGCTGCGCGCATGGCGATTAACGGACCGCTGCAACACCTTAAACTTCTGGCGACATTCTCTCCCGGGAGTACTGCCTGATTTTTTTAAGAGGGGGCCCTTGACGTAACAAAATATTTTTGTTACATATTTGGCCATGCAACGAGTCTTGCTCGCCGGTTTCGGTTTCATGGGGAAAAAGCATGCCGATGTTTACCACCTGTTTCCCGATGCATGCGTCGTAGCCGTTGTTGATCCACGGGGTGAGGATCTGGGCGAGTCCCTTCGGGCCAGCCATCTGGAAGGCGTTCCTGTGTTTGCTAGTTTAGCGTCCGCCATGGAGGAGGTGGAATTTTCTGTCGTGGATATCTGCCTGCCGACCGATATCCACCGTACCATCGCGCTTGAGGCCTTCGCCGCAGGGAAGCACGTTTTTTGCGAAAAGCCCATCGCCCTGACGAGGAGTGATGCCTCGGACATGACCTTAGCTGCGCACCAGTCTGATCGGCATTTCATGGTCGGCCACTGCATCCGCTTCTGGCCGGAATATATCACGCTGAAGCGGATCGTGGACTCCGGCGAGCACGGTCGGTTGCTCTCGCTCTCGCTGAGCCGACGCACGGGCCGCCCCAGCTACAGTATCGATGATTGGGTGAATAAACCGGATCGCTGCCTCGGAGCTGCGCTGGATCTTCACATTCACGATGCGGATTTTTTGCTTCACCTTCTCGGAGCGCCCGAAGCGGTGTTCTCGCAGGGCCTGCGTGATGAAACCGGCTGGAGCAGCATCTCCACGCAATACCTTTACGACGGTCGTATCGTGACGGCCGACGGAGCTTGGAACTATCCAGCCAACTGGGGATTCCAAATGCGCTACACTGCGGTCTTCGAGCGTGCGGTGCTCGACTTCGATTCACGTTCCGCGCTCACGCTCGCGGCAGGCGAGGCTGAGCCGATTGCTTTGTTGATGCCTCCCCACGATGGCTACTACCACGAACTCGCCTATTTTATAGGCTGCCTCGAACGGAGCGAGACGGTCTCTATCAGTACTGGTGATCAGGCCTCAGCCTCTCTGGATCTCGTTCTCGCCGAAATTCAATCTGCGGACACTGGAAAACAAATCTCCTTAAAATAAAAAATATGCAAAAAGTCGCTATCATCGGAATGGGTTTCATGGGAACCATGCACGCCCAGATTTACAAACAGCTTCACGATGCCAAGCTCGTGGCAGTCGTAGACAAACAACAGGCCAAGGCCAAACGGGATATCGCGAAGCTGGGTATCGAAGCTACCGTCTTTGGGACGTTCGAGGAAATGATCCAATCCTGTGATGTGGATCTTGTGGATATCTGCCTGCCCACCGACCTCCATGCTCCGTTTGCCATGAAGGCGATCTCGGCTGGCAAGCACCTCTTCTGCGAGAAGCCTCTTGCGCTGACGAAGGCCGACGGGAAAAAAATTGCCGCAGCGGCGAAGAAGGCGGGTGTCCTTTTCCAGGTCGGCCAGTGCATCCGTTTCTGGCCGGAATACATCGCATTTGAAGCCTTCGTGAAATCCCGCAAAGCCGGAAAATTACTGAGTCTCTCGCTCCAGCGCCGCGCGGGACGTCCTTCCTATAGCACGGAGGACTGGCTCAACGATGGAACGCGATCGGGAGGCGCGGCCCTCGACCTGCATATCCACGACACGGATTATGTGCATCATCTGCTCGGCAGTCCGGAAGCCGTGACCTCTGTCGGCACGCGCGATAAATCCGGCTGGAGCAACATCTTCACGACCTACCACTTTAAAAATATGGCTGTGACTGCCGAGGGCGGTTGGAATTATCCGAAGAACTGGGGATTTCAGATGGCGTTCCAAGCCGTTTTTGAGCGCGGAGCTGTCGAGTTCGACAGCGGGGCCAACCCGAGTCTGATGGTGACAATCGGCGATGGAAAGAAGCAGCCTCTGCCTTTCACTAATCCTGGCGTTGGGGAATCCTCGGCCGGTGCGGGCAACCTTTCTTCGCTCGGCGGCTACTACAACGAACTCGCCGCATTCATCGCGTGCCTCCAGAAAAAAAAGGCGCCGAAGATCGCCACAGGCGAACAGGCTGCGGAATCTCTCGCTACAACGCTCGCTGAAATCCAATCCGCTGTCTCCGGGCGCACGGTCAAAATCTCAAAAAACTAAACCAAACCAAACTATGAAAAAATCCATCGGCATTTGTTGTTTCTACGGAAACTGGAGCATCGAAGAAAAATTGGTCCTCGCGAAAGAGGCGGGGTTTACCGGCTTCGAGATCGATCTCAGCGAGGACGGTCCGGTCAATCTGAAGAGCACCCCGGAGGAACTGAAATCTTTCCGATTGCTCGCAAAAAAACATGGTCTCGAACTCAGTGGGTTGATGTCGTTCCTCTATTGGGGCGCCAATGCCGCCAGCGCTGATCCGGCTGTGCGGGACAACGCAGCGAAAATCCTTGCCCGGGAGATCGAGTGCGCCGAGCAACTCGGAATAGACACGATCCTTGCCGTTCCCGGTGCGGTCGGGGTGGACTTCATTCCGGGCGCGGAAACCGTACGTTACGATCTTGCCTATGAGCGCGCGACGGAGTTTATCAAGGCTGCGCTTCCCGCAGCTGAGAAAGCTGGCGTGACCATCGCGGTGGAAAATGTCTGGAATAAATTCCTCCTCAGCCCAATGGAAATGCGAGCATTTGTAGACCAGTTCGGCAGCAAGAACGTCGGGGTCTACTTTGACGTCGCGAACACGCTGGCCTTCGGTTATCCAGAGCATTGGATAGAAATCCTCGGCTCACGAATCAAGCGTGTTCATTTTAAAGATTACCGCCGCAACGTGGGGACCACTGATGGATTCTGCGACTTGCTTTCCGGCGATGTGCATTGGCCGGCGGTCATGGCAGCGCTTCACAAAGTCGGCTACGACGGTTGGATTGCTGCTGAGATGATCCCTCCCGTGCCTTTCTACAAGCACTGCCCGGAGGTCCTCATCCATACGACCTCCCGGGCGATGGATGCGATTCTTGCGCTCTGATTTATGATTGCCCTCGCCGCTGCCGCCCACCCAGACGACATTGAGTTCATGATGGCCGGCACCCTCCTGCGCCTGAAGGATGCAGGGTGCGAAATCCATCTCTGGAACCTTGCCAACGGGTGCTGTGGATCAGCGACTCTCTCCCGAGAGGAGGCCATCTCCGTCCGCTGGCAAGAGGCTCAGGATTCGGCAAAGCTTGCCGGAGGAACCGCTCATCCACCGCTCTTCGACGATCTCGCTATTTTTTACGACGCTTCATCGATAGCCCACGCAGCGGCGATGATCCGGAAAATCCAACCGGACATCATTCTCACCCAGAGTCCGCAGGATTACATGGAGGACCACCAGAACACGACACGACTTGTCGTGACAGGTGCGTTTACGCGGGCAATGAAAAACTTCGTCACCAGCCCAGATGTCGTGATTTACGATAAGCCGGTTGCCCTCTATCACGCTCTGCCACACGGGCTCAACGACGCCCTCCGCCAGCCGGTCACCCCGCATTTCTTCGCCGACATCGGCCCGGTGCTCGCCCGTAAGCGTGCGATGCTCGCCTGCCATGCTTCACAAAAAGAATGGCTCGACGTTACGCAGGGGATGGATGCCTACCTCGACGAAATGGAACGCATGAGCCGCGAGGTCGGGTTAATGAGCCAAACATACGAGTTCGCCGAAGGTTGGCGTCGCCATTCCCACTTGGGCTTCGGCCCCGAAGACTTCGATCCGATCGCCGATCTTCTTAAGACTTAAACCTAAAAGCTCATGCCAAGACCAATCAGTAAACTCGCTCCCGCCTGGTGGGATTATACAACACTCGAACCCGAACTCCTCGCCGATGCTGCGAGAATCG
>CAMBAQ010000125.1 GCA_945863785.1 Chthoniobacter flavus | reverse complement strand
CGTCAAACGTCCAAGCGGGCGTTGAGGGCATTGTCCTCGATGAATTGGCGGCGTGGTTCGACGACGTCGCCCATGAGAATGGTAAACATGCGGTCGGCCTCGACGGAGTTGTCTTCATTGAGTACGACCTTGAGCATTTTGCGCTTCTCGGGATTCATGGTCGTCTCAAAGAGTTGCTTCGGATTCATTTCTCCTAGACCTTTGAATCGTTGGATCGATAGGCCGCGTTTGCCGATCTCAATAATGCGGGCGAGAATCTCGGGTATGGCAAAAAGAGGTGTCGTGACGGCTTTGTCACCCTCGCCCTCGACGAGTTCAAAAATCGGGCTGTCGCTGCTCGAGTAGGGCTCGATTTTGAGGCCTTTTCTGGCGAGTTCGTCGATGAGTTTCTGCGCGGATGTGGACTCGTGGAGTTCGATGAGCTTCGCGCGACGGCGGTTGGCGGGATCGACCTTTTCCTTTTTCGACTTCGTAGGTACATCGGGGAAGGGGAATTCGCCTTCGACTGGCTCAGGAGCCTCATCGTAAAGATTCAAATCGCGGTTGCCTTCGTGGAACTCGCGGACTTGCGCTTCGCCTGGGAAGTAGCTGGCCCACTCGGTATTGCCTTCGCGGACTTTGACCATGAAAGTCGGGAGCTTGCCGGTCGCGGGATCACGTTCTGCGAGGTATTCCTCAAAGTCGCCGCCGTGACGCCGGATGGCATCGCTGAATTTCGCAAAGCGCTCGAGGAGTTCGAGGATGTCTTTGAGTTGGGTCGAGTTGAAAACTTTGCCGTCAGCGAGATTTTTGATCTTCACTTCGTCTGCGCCAATTCCGATGAGGATCTTGTTGAGCTGAGCGTCGTCATCCACATATTCCTCCCGTTTTTTGCGCTTGATGAGGTAAAGTGGGGGTTGCGCGATATAGATTTTGCCTTGCTTCACGAGTTCCGTCATGTGACGGCAGAAGAACGTGAGCAGGAGGGTACGAATATGCGAACCATCGACGTCGGCATCGGTCATGATGATGATCCGGCCGTAGCGTAGTTTCTCAATATTGAAGCTGCCTTCGCGGTCTTTCTCGGTTGCGGCAATGCCGATACCGGTGCCGATCGCGGTGATGAGCGTTTGAACCTCGGTGTTTTGAAGAACCTTATCGAGGCGGGCTTTTTCGACGTTGATGATTTTACCCTTGATCGGAAGAATCGCTTGGAATCGGCGATCGCGACCTTGCTTGGCCGAGCCGCCGGCCGAGTCACCTTCGACCACGTAGAGTTCCGTGAGATCGGGGTCGCGTTCCGAGCAGTCGGCGAGTTTTCCGGGGAGTCCGCCGCCGGTGAGAGCGCCTTTGCGTACGGTTTCACGCGCTTTGCGTGCGGCTTCGCGGGCCCGTGCGGCCATGAGGCACTTCTCGATGATGCGTTTGCCTACATTCGGATTTTGGTCGAAGTGCAGCATTAAGCCCTCGTAGCTGATCGACCCAACGATACCGTCCACCTCGGGCGAGATGAGTTTCACTTTGGTTTGGGACTCGAAGCGAGGATCGGGGTGCTTCACGCTCACAACGGCGGCGAGGCCTTCAAGGACATCGTTGCCGGTGATCGGGACGTCTTTGTCTTTCAGCAGAGAATTGTTTTTCGCGTACTGATTGATCGCGCGGGTGAGGGATCCGCGGAAGCCGCTGCTGTGCGTCCCGCCGTCCGGATTCGGAACGGCATTCGTGTAGCAAAGGAGCTGCTCGTTGTAGGTATCCGTATAGTTAAGGCCGATCTCAACGATCACCTTGTCCCTCGTGCCCTTGATCATGATCGGCTTGGGGTGCACGAGAGTTTTGTTTTCGACCAAGCGGTGGACAAATTCTTCCACGCCGAGTGGGTGAACGATCTGCATCGGCCTCGCTCCATCTTGGCGCTCATCAAGGAATGTGAACGAGAGCGGAGCATTGATGTAAGCCAGATCATTCAAGCGGGTGATGATGCGCTCGGCTTTGAACTCGATTGTTTCTTGGAAAATCTCCGTATCTGGCAGGAAGGTGATGAGCGTGCCTGTCTGCTTGGCGGATTTGACCTCGGCGATCACATGCAGGCTTTGCTTTGTTGCGCCTCGCTCGAAGGACATCGCGTGGATCTTACCATCGCGAGTCACTTCGACTTTGAACCACTCGGAAACCGCGTTAACGCACTTCGCGCCGACGCCGTGGGTTCCGCCCGAGTATTCGTAGTTGCCCTGGCCGTATTTTCCGCCGGAGTGCAAGCGGGTGAGAACGAGTTCCACGCCGGGTATGCCTTCTTCCTTGTTGATATCGACGGGAATGCCGCGTCCGTTGTCGCGAATGGAAATAGAACCATCCGCATGAATGGTCACATCGATATGCGTGCAATGGCCTGCCAGAAATTCATCGACCGAGTTGTCAAGAACCTCGCTCACGCAATGGTGGAGCGCACGTTCGTCCGTTCCGCCGATGTACATGCCGGGCTTTTTACGCACGGCCTCCAGTCCCTTGAGGGAACTTAAATCATCGGCTGTATAACTGCTCGCCTTGAAGTCCGGCGTGGGTTTAACGGCTTTCTTGGCTTCGTTGTTAATGGAGTTTTTTTCGGGAATTTGTTCGTCAGGCATCTGATTCGGAATTTCGTCGCTGGGATCGGTGGACAATTCAGCCTTCCATTTAATCGGGGATGCCGTCGCTGGGCAATGTTTTTCCGCAATTTTCTGGCTTTTCCACAGGATGTTGGGATGTGATAAAAAACCAGCCACAAGATATTGGAAAAGCCCACCCTTACTCTCAAGCCCCTGCAGGCCATCACGGAAGCCGTTTGGATTTTGCTCATTCTGGCCGTTGGACTAACCGCATTCACCTGGAACCACGAAAGCGTCTTCTTTGGTGGGGAGGTGTATTTTACCGATGGGGATTGCTACGCTCGAATGACGCGGGTGCGGATGATTGAGGCTGAGGGACTGCACAGCATACGATCGCATGACTTTGAAAATTTCCCTGACGGCACGACGCCTCATACCACCATGCCGCTCGATGCCCTCATTGCGGGCTTGTCACAAATTCTGCGGCCCTTTTTCTCGAATCATTTGTCGATGGCAGGGGCGTGGATTTCGCCGTTGCTGGGCTTTGCTTTGCTTGTCTTCCTCGCGGCGTGGTCTTTTCGAATGCGATTGCCCTATCGTCGCGCGATGCTGCTTCTGGTCGCAGTCTCCCCGATTCTCGCGCATGGTTTTCAGATTGGTCGACCGGACCACCAATCGCTTCTTGTTTTCTTGATCGCTGTTGCCATGTCGGCTGAGGTGGGGATCGTTTTACAGCGTGGGCGAGCTTGGGTATTTGTCTCTGCGAGTGCTTGGGCTCTTGCTCTGTGGGTCTCGCTCTTTGAACCATTGATACTTCTGGTCTTGGTGCTCGCGAATTGCGGAGCGTTTCTTTTTTTCATTCCGCGACTGCGGCCAACTCTTCGACAAGTCATCGTGCCAGTCGGGCTTTTTTTCGGCCTACTCGCCGCGGCCTTGATTATAGATGGTTGGCGAGCGGCGGCGTTTCATCCTGCCTTTGATCGTTGGGCGCAAAATATCGGGGAACTTCGATCGACGACTCCTACTGTGCTTTTCGGTTGGTGCGGATGGCTGCTTGTTGTTTTGCCGCTTTTGCTGGCGTGGCGGTTTCGTCGAGATCGCGAGATTGTGGGCTTGGTGTTCTTGGCGCCAATTCTGGCGACGGCTGGATTGACCTTACATCACGCTCGGTGGGGTTACTTTGTTGCTCTTTTTTGCGCGATGGCGCTGCCGTGGGCCTTGAGTGCGTTGCGATGGCGCTGGTTGGCTTGGATAGCTTTTGTGGTTTCGGTCTGGCCCATCGCAAGCGAGTGGGATCACCTCTTATATCCGACAGATTCGGTCTGGCGCGCGCGTGCGGAAAATCTCGCCGACGCCGTCGCTCTCCGCGATGCTGCCATACGACTGCGCGGGTTACCGCATGGGGGAGTGATGGCGCCGTGGTGGTTCTGTCCATCGATCGTTTGGTGGAGCGGGCAGCCATGTATCGGGGGGAGTTCGCACCAAAGCCTGCCTGGCATAGTGGATTCGTGTGAGTTCTACCTTTCGGAATCTCCAGAAAAGGCCGAGGGCATCCTCAAAAAACGCCAAATCCGATACATCTTCGCTTACGAGCCCCAGCGAGTGATCTCGAATTCAGCTCAAATCCTCGGTCGCCAGTCTATCTCCACTCCGCTAGGCGCCTCCCTTTACAAGCACCCAAAAGAGAGCGGACTGGATGCGGAGTTAATTTACGCCAATCGCTATTTCAATGTCCTTGGAGTGCGCCCTAGATAAAGAATAGTCCGGCTGAACCAAGGCTATTGACCTATCGATTTAACCCACTCGCCAGAGGTAGATAGATCTTGTCCTGCACCACTCAAGGCGCCTCCTATCGTTCCGCAACCTGTTAAAGCCAAACTCACCACGGCAAGGAAAATTAAGAGGAGATACTTCATTTAAGTTTAAGGAGTCCGTTGTGTTTCGTTCAAAAAACTTCGATCTGAATTATATTGCTGGGTAGAGTTTTGACAAGGTGGTTTTTTATCCCGCGAGGCTGTGTTGCCTTCCGCGATGCGCTCCATGGCTTGATGGAAGACTTCTGGCGAGGCTTGCAGCGGTCCGCGCGATTAATTTTTTGATCGTGATCTTTTGGTTTTTTGAATGCCCAATTTTGTTAACGCTCGCTCTGGAGGGATTGTTAAAACGCGTGGCAGTCCCGTCCTCTTTTATACTCTAAGCTTTCATTGTTTTCTAAAGTCGGCCTTTTTCCTTGAATCCAAAAAAACAAAGGCGTATCAAGGGCATCCAAAGCTCGATAAAGACTCATACAACCCCCTCTTATTTTCTTATGAACTGGATGAACTGGATGAACTGGATGAAAAACATAGTATTATTGTCGATTCCCCCAAGATGAGTTATCAATTTAACCTCTACGCACGGAAAAGCCCTCCACAAATCTACCGATCAATATCAAAACCCTAAAAATCAACCTTTTATTATTATGAAAAAACAAAACCTGTTTTTTACCTTTTTCGCTTTTCTGCTCTGCATGGCCTCATCCACTCTGGCGCATGGGGCGCTGGTTGTGACAAATCCGTCTATCACACCCACGCCCGTTCTGGCCGGTGCTCTAGTCACGATTACAAATTCTGTCACAGGAGGAACCGCTCCCTACACATGGTCCGTTAGCAGTGGTTCGCTTGGTTCACTGGTTCTTAATAATTCTACTGGTGGGATCTCCGGAATGCCGAGCGCACCCGGCAGTATTGATGTCACACTCAAAATTCAAGATTCGTCGACTCCGTTGAAACAATCGGTTTATAAACGCATTCAATTCAGCGTTATTCCCGATGTCCCCAATCTTCCGATAGCCACTCTGCCAAATGCTAAAGTAGGAGTTTCTTATTCTTATACATTCAATGCCACAGGCGGAAAGACACCTTATACGTGGTCAACAGCTTCCGCTCTTCCTGGTAACGTTACACTTAGTTCTGCTGGGGTTCTCTCTGGCACGCCTACACAGGCAGCGGCCCCCACTACTACCACAGTTTATCCGATAAACGTGAAAGCCACGGGGACAAACAACCAAACAGCCTCTC
>CAMBAQ010000124.1 GCA_945863785.1 Chthoniobacter flavus | reverse complement strand
TTTCTGCCGCTCCAGCTTGCGACAAATACTCGACGCCTCCGGGTATGCGATTGCTGCCGTCGAGATTCGAGAGGACGGGCATCAACTTCATTGTCGCCATCTCCGAAACGCGATCCAAATTCGAGTCGGCATCCTCCGTTATTCCGTCTACCGCATCCGTGAATGACAAGTATTCCGGGCAAAGATGCGTGAGCAATTCCTTGTGTTTTTCGAGCGAACGGAAGGCTGCTTCATCCCATCCATAAAAAAAAGCGGACCGGATCTCGGGGGCGCCACTGGATGGTTTTGCAATGGCCGCGAGATGATTTTTCTCGAGCATTCGCTGGAGGACGCGATCGACCTGATGCTCTCGCGGAAGTTTGAGGCTCTGATCATGACTTCGGATTTTCCGTTTCATGTCCTTGAAGGAGTCCGGTTGCTCGATGAACGGGGCGACAAAAAGGGAAAAAATGAACAAACTTATCCCCGCGATCGTCAGGAAAATGCCAAGTGTCGCTAGCAATTTGAATCGTGGCCAGCGACTGCCTCTCTCATCATGAAAGATAAATCCTTGTTTACGCACAGAGATCAGCGCAAGGACGCGTATAGAAAACAACTGCGAGTGAAGTCCTGTTCACCTTCATGAGGTTTTTAAACATAAGAAACACCTTTTGAGGGAGGTGAGATTTGAACTATGCACACTAAAATTAAGCCAATTCAACAGCAAAGTGCACCTGCCCGCTTGGTGAAATCTGTTTGACATGATCGATCATTTTCTTTCATAATCGCCACCGCTTTGCCTCGATCAATGATACGAAATTTGGGATTTGCCATGCTTTTTTGCGCGATGTTCGCCATCGCCGGCGGGCACCTTTTCGTGCTCCAGTCGGTTGCTTGGACGAATATGCTCATCGAGTATTCCCTAAAATCCGGCATCATTGAGGGTGTCGCGATGACATTTAATGGCTCGGCCCCCTGTAAGCTTTGTAAGGCCGTTGACGCCGGACAGCAGGACCAATCCAAAATTCCCCAATCCGTCAAAGGGGACAAAAAAATCGAAGGCGTGTGTCTGGCCTTATCTTTTGATGTCAAAACGCCGTTTCTCCAAGATTTCAGTTACCCGCATCCGTCTGATGAGGCGTCTCGGTCTCGCAGTCAGGAACCTCCGCAGCCGGTTCTCATTGTAGCCCTCGGCTAATTTTTTTCTAAAATCCTGATTCTAGGATTCGATGTCGTTGCCCGCCATTGCGGGAATTTCGACTTTTTCTAACTGGCATTAACCCACGTGTGGTTTGCCTCTCTTCTTTCAATTAAAAAAACACCTATATGACTTACAAAAAACTACTTGCTTATATATTAGCTCTAATTTCCTGCGTTACGCTGGGATTAGCGCAATCTACTCCAACCCCGACCCCGACGCCAGAGCCGTCTGCACCACAGGTGCTCCCTGAGACGGTCGTTTCAGCAAAGCCCGAATCTCTCACCAATCCCTCCATCTCATCTCTGAGAGAGAAAATGGAACAAATCCCAGGGGCGGCAGAAATCATCGATGCCGAAACCTATAAAGGAGGACGCGCTACCACGGTGAAAGATGCGTTGGATTACGCGCCGGGCGTCTTCATCCAACCCCGATTTGGCTCAGAGGAATCTCGCATTTCCATTCGTGGATCGGGACTCCAGAGGACGTTTCACGGACGCGGACTGAAGCTGCTCCAAGACGGTGTGCCAATCAATCTGGCCGATGGTAGTTTTGACTTTCAAGCCATCGAACCCCTTGCTTCGAAAGCCGTAGAGGTTTTTCGTGGCTCAAATGGCTTGGAATATGGAGCCACGACGCTCGGGGGAGCGGTGAATTTCGTTTCCTTCACGGGATACGATGCTCCACGTTTCACTGCTCGGTTTGATTACGGAAGCTATGAGACCTACCATGCGCAGTTGGCAGCGGGCGACGTCGTTGGTCCAGTCGATTACTACGCCAGCTTGTCATTCCTGTCTCAAGGCGGATACCGTGTTCACAGCGAGCAGAATAATCTGCGGCTCTTTACCAATGTCGGCTACCGTTTTAATCCTGAACTCGAAACTCGGTTTTATTTTGCCTACGTACTCTCGGATTCCGAGTTGCCCGGCAATCTCACCAAGGCGCAGATGGAGCAGGATGCCACGCAGGCAGCACGGGTTCCGGAATTTCTGAGGGATTTTCAACCTGTGGCCCGGTTCGATTATGTCACCAGCGATTGGAAGCGAGATTTTAATCTTCTACGCATCGCGAATAAGACGACATGGCAGACCGACGACAACCGGCTTAGCTTGAGTGCATTCTGGTCCAGAAAAGATCTTGATCATCCAATTCTTTTTGAGATCACTCAGTTGACGAATGATTTTGGCGTTGGGGCCCGCAATGATTATACGGCGGATCTTTTTGGTCACAAAAACAATTTCATCTTCGGGCTTTCTCCAACTTGGGGATATGTCCAAGACAGTCGGTATGAAAATGTCTTCGGTCAGCGCGGGGCTCAATTTGCGGATAGCGCCCAATTCGCCCTGAATCTCGATGCCTATGCGCTCGAGCAATTCTGGATTTCGCCGCAATGGGCTCTTTGTGCAGGCTCCCAAGTGAACTATGTGGAGCGCACAAATTCAGATAATTTTCCCGTCGGTCCTGATAATAGCGACTCGCAAAATTGGTGGGGATTTAGTCCGAAAGTGGGAGTCATTTACGAACCCGTTTCACAAGTCCAGATCTTTGCTGATGCGAGTCGCTGCTTCGAGCCACCTTCCTTTGGCGAGTTGGCGGATGCAGGCAATGGCGGGAGCGGTCTTGTGCAGTTGGACGCTCAGACAGGAACAACTGTCGAAATCGGTACACGTGGTCGATACACGCATTTCACTTGGGATTTGTGCTACTACTACAGTTGGCTGGAGAACGAGTTGCTCGAGTACGAAGTCGCGCCTGGTCTTAACCAAACGGTGAATGCCGACAATACAACGCATCAAGGGATTGAGTTTGCCTTCAACTGGGATGTCTTTTACGACATTTTCACACACTCCGCGACAAAGGAAAAAAGCTTTCATAGCGAGGTTTCATCGGAAAAGCCAAATTTCGACCGCCTTCTTCTGCGTGTGAATTATCTTTGGAATAACTTCTGCTATAGTAATGACGCGATCTACGGATCCAACATGCTTCCAGGAATTCCAGAGCATTACCTCCGTGCAGAACTCCTCTACGAGCATCCGTGTGGCTTCTACATCGGGCCAAATCTCGAATACGTACCTGTCGGATACAGCATCGATTCTCAAGGCACCGTCTTTACCGATAGCTACGCTCTCCTTGGCGCGAAGATCGGTTGGCGGACCAAGCACGGCCTTTCCGCCTACTTCGAGGTAAAAAATATGATCGATACAACATACACAGCCACATCGGGAGTGGTCGCTAACGCCAGAGGGCTGGACGTGGCGCAGTTCCTTCCAGGCGAAGGTCGTGGATTTTACGTTGGCATGGAATATCTCTGGTAATGAAAACTTCTACTATTCGCCGCATTCACCGTTGGCTCGGACTGATCTTCAGCCTGAGCATACTGGCTTCCTCCTTAAGCGGAGTGGTTCACACTCTCATGGCTCATAAACAACCGCCTCCCCCAGCGGTTAAGCCGACCGGGCATTTTCTCGATCCCTCTGCGATCCACATCGGAGCCGCTGAAGCCATGAAAAAGCTTGGGGCGGATTTTGGACAAGTAGGCGCCATCAATCTGCGAATGATTGGTGGAGATCCATGGTATCAAATTTATGGCTCCGCACCTGTTCCCGCCTATGTCAACTCGGTGGACGGACGATTCGATCCCTCACAGGATGAAAAGTACGGAGCGGAAATCGCTGAGGGCTTTCTTGGCGGAGCCAAGGTTCAAAAGACCGATTATTTGACGTCCTTCAATAACGAATACGTGAACATCTTTCGTGTGCTGCCGGTGTATCGCTTCGATAGCAGTGATGGGGAGGGGACACGGGTTTATGTGAGCACCACGACAGGAAGCGTGACACGATACACGAATGATAAGATGCAGTTTGAGGCGAACATTTTCATGAACTTCCACAAGTTTGCATTCATTCCGAACAGGATGGCGCGTGATATCGCGATGGTCACTGTGACCGGCGGAGCCTCGCTGGTCGCGCTCGCCGGAGTTTTTCTCTTTTTCTACACCCGCCGCCGTTAGCACCCATTGCCATGATCGAAATATTTCATAAAGGCGGTCCCATTATGTGGCCATTGCTCGCCGTTTCCGTTGTTGTTCTCGCCGTCGTTATCGAGCGCTTTCTTTTCATCGTTATCGAAAGAAAAAATCGAGATGAGAGAGTGGTGGGGGAGATCCTGACTCAGATAGAAAAGGGCCATCTCGATCAAGCCTCACGCATTGGCGGAGAGTCGAAGGATTTTGTTGTAAGAGCCGTCACCTACGCGCTCACTCATCGTGAGAAATCCTTCAGCGAAGCGATGCTGCGGGCTGCCAATTGGGAACTCAAGCGCTTCCATCGCGGACTCACGATTCTGGATACAGCGATCACTTTGGCTCCATTACTAGGTTTGCTGGGCACTGTGACCGGAATGATTCGCAGTTTCGATATGCTGGGCGGATCGGAACTCGGAGCGCCCTCCGCCATCACCGGAGGCATCGCGGAGGCGCTCATTGCGACTGCCTATGGGCTCGGTATCGCTATCACCGGACTGTTGCCCTTTAATTATTTGAATTCCCGGGAAGAAGAAGCGCGCCTCGAAATGCAGGACGCGGCGAGTCATATTGAGATTCACCTCAAATCCTAGGTCGCCATGAATATTCCGAGGTTTCGTGAAAAGCGCCGTGCCCGCATTGAGATTGTTCCTCTCATTGATATCATCTTTTTTTTGCTGGCAACGTTTGTGATGGTCTCACTCTCGATGGTGAAGCACCAAGGGATCCCGGTCGTAGTTCCTCGTGCATCCACAGGTCAGGCCCAAGAAAACAAAGAGCACACCATGGTGACTCTTTCCGAGACGGGACAAATGTATCTGAATAAAGTTGAACTTTCGCAGGAGGCCCTTTTTGCTCAGATTCGTATTCTCAAAGAGGCTGATCCGGATTTGCGAATTTTGATCAATGGCGACGAGAATGCCCGTCTTGGTCTTGCTATTGGCTTCCTTGATGAAACCCGCAAACTCGGCATCACGAAGGTCGCCTTTGCTACAACGCCGATTCCCAAACGCTGATTTGATGGGCTTCCCTTCTCTCGTGTTGCTTTCCAAAAAATCGACCCGTTTTGGAGTGTGTGCGGCGCTTGCCATTACTTTGCACGTTTGGCTCCTCTTTGGGTGGAAGCTTTCTCCTACAATGATTCACGTTTTTGATGGAGAGGAGGGGAGCGTCGAGGTCTCGCTCGTCGAGTCGCCTCTGGAATCTACAGAAACTTTGCAACCCCCACCGCCCACGTCCGAGTTAGAATCGCCTGGCACTGAGCCCGAGCCTATTCCAGTAGTCGCCTCTGATAAACTTCCGGAATTTGAAAAACCTGCTCCGGAAGCAACTCCGCAACCCAAAGTAGAGCCAACCCCTGTGTCACGCCCACCGAGTAAACCCAGATCGGTCGCTGCCCGTCCTTCAAAGCCCGCCTTGTCACAAAAAAC
>CAMBAQ010000123.1 GCA_945863785.1 Chthoniobacter flavus | reverse complement strand
AAATTGGCGCACTGAGTATCATCAATCCCTTTCTCTAAGAGCTTTTGAGCAACTAAGAGAAGGGTGGCTCGTTCCTAGGCGGCGTCTTTTTCCTGCTTGCGGCGGAGGAGAGGGGCTTTTTTGCCTTCCACGACGGCGCGATTGATCGTGACCTCGCTGATGTCGTCCCTGTTTGGAGAGTCAAACATGACGTCGAGCATGATGCGTTCGATCATGGAGCGAAGGGCGCGGGCTCCTGTGCCTTTGGTGATGGCTTCGCTGGCCATGGCGCGGAGGGCGTCTTTGGTGAAATTCAAGGAAACGCCATCCATCCCTAGGAGCTTGGTATACTGCTTGACCAGCGAGTTTTTGGGTTCGCTGAGCACGGAGACGAGTTGATCTTCGGTGAGTTCCTCGAGAGCGGCGACGACCGGGAGGCGGCCGATAAATTCGGGAATCAATCCGAAGGCGATGAGATCTTCTGGTTCGACTTTTTTCACGGTTTCGCGACGGGCGACGTCGGTATCCGTGAGGATCGGGGCGTTGAAGCCCATGGTGCGGCTGCCTAAGCGCTTTTGGATGATTTTTTCGAGTCCAACGAAAGCGCCGCCACAGATGAACAGAATTTTTTCCGTGTTGATCTGGATGTATTCCTGTTGCGGGTGTTTACGACCGCCTTGGGGTGGCACATTGCAGACGGCGGCCTCCAGGATTTTCAGCAGGGCTTGCTGTACACCTTCGCCGGAGACGTCGCGAGTGATACTCACGTTGTCTGTCTTGCGGCCGATCTTATCGATTTCGTCGATGTAAATGATGCCCATCTCGCAGCGCTTAACGTCGTGATCCGCATTTTGAAGGAGGCGGAGGATAATATTCTCGACGTCTTCGCCGACATAGCCCGCTTCGGTGATGGAGGTGGCGTCAGCAATCGCGAAGGGAACATCCAATACCTGAGCCAGAGTGCGGGCGAGTAGGGTTTTTCCGGAGCCAGTGGGGCCGAGCAAAAGAATGTTGCTCTTTTCGATTTGGACATCAGCCAAGGGGTCAAGGTTGACCGTGCTTGGAGCTGGCTGGGCAAGTCGCTTGTAGTGGTTATGCACCGCTACCGCCAACACCTTCTTGGCGGTATCCTGCCCAATAATGTGCTGATCGAGGAGTTTCTTGATCTCGCTCGGCTTGAGGACCTTGAAGTTCGGTTTGGACTTATGGGTTTCCTCTTTTAATTCCTTTTCGAGAATCCCCTTGCAAATCGTGATGCAGCTATCGCAAATATAAACGCCCGGGCCTGCAATAAGCTTGCGAACTTCGGATTGGCTCTTTCCGCAGAAAGAGCACATGGTCAGGTTATTGGGCCGAGCCATCTAGATTATTTGATTTCTGTAGCGGCTTTGATGACTTCGGTGATTTCTTTCGTCTCTTTGCGAGATTTCACGACCTCGTCAACGAGTCCGTAGTCTTTGGCTTCATCGGCGGTCATGTAGTTATCACGATCTGCATCGCGTTCGATTTGCTCGACGGTCTGTCCGGTGTGGTGTGCGAGAAGGCGGTTCAGGCGTTTTTTGAGCTTGAACATGAATTCGACTTGGCGCTCCACGTCGCTGGCTTGTCCTTTGGCGCCGCCGGAGACTTGATGGATCATGATGTCTGAATTGGGCAGCGCGTAGCGTTTGCCCTTCGTTCCTGCACAGAGTAGAACCGCTCCCATGCTGGCAGCGAGTCCCATGCAGTAGGTATTCACGTCGCAGTTGACGAATTGCATCGTATCGTAAATCGCGAGTCCGGCCGTGACCGATCCGCCGGGCGAGTTGATGTAGATGTTGATGTCTTTTTTTGCGTCTTCCATTTGGAGGAAGAGAAGCTGCGCGATGACGAGGTTCGCGACGTTATCATCGATCCCGGTGCCGATGAAAATGATGCGGTCTTTGAGGAGCCGGGAGTAGATGTCGTAGCTGCGTTCGCCGCGGCCGGTTTGTTCAACAACAATTGGGACTAGCATAATAGTAGTGGATTAAGCTGCGGATGCCGCAGGTTCATTAACGGTAGCAGTGGATGCGACCAAATCAAGGGCCTTGCTGATGAGGATCTGCTCACGCAGACGGCCGATGCCTCCGCTTTTCGACATGTCGGTGGCGAGTTTTTTGATCGGGATCTCGTAGCGTTGGGACATCTCGAAGAGGGCTTGGTAGAGCTCTGCTTCGGCGATCTGGATATTCTCTTCCTTGGCGATGCGAAGGAGGAGGAAGTTCGCGCGCACACGGTCGCGGGCGCTTTTCGAAGCAGTCTCAAAAATCTCGGCTGTGTGGGATTTGAGGTCCTCGTCGCTCACGCCCCGGGCTTGGTTTTCGGCAACGATTTCCTTGAGGAGCGAGTTGGTCTCGGCTGCGACCACGCTGTCTGGAAGCTCGCAAGTGAACTTTCCGAGGAGGTTCTCGACGATGGCATTTCTCTTTTCGGTGAGGAATTTCTGCTCGAAGTTGGACTCGTGGTTCTGGCGGATTTTTTCCTTAAGAGTTTCCAAGGTGAGACCGGGCTCGATCTTCTCGGCGAGAGCGTCATCGATAGCCGGGAGTTTCTTGACGTTGATGCCGTGAAGGGTCGCGGTGTAGGTGACTTGTTTGCCTTGCAGGTCGGTGATCGGGAAGGTCGCAGGCACGTCGAGGCTGAATGTGCGCGTCTCTTCGAGGTTCATGCCTTCGATCGCTTTGGCGAAGCCGGGGAAGAGAGTGCCCTCGCTCATGAGAACCCAGGCATTGCGGCGGCCGTGGAGTTGGGCTGGTGCGGATGGAACGACAGCGGAGAGGAGTTCCTCGCCGACTTTTCCCTCATAGGTGATCACGGCGTAATCTTCCATCGCTAACGGTCGGTCGGTGGCAGGATCGAAGCTGGAATGCGGCTCGCGAAGGTAATCGATAAAGCCGGAGATGTCCTCGTCGGTGACGACTTTTTTAGCGACCTCGACGGTCACGGACTTGTAATCGGGAAGATCGATGATCGGCATCGTCGAGATGGTGGCGCGAATGCGGAGCTGCTTATCCGAGGTCATTTCGACGTGGTCCACTTTTTCAATCGAGTGGAGCTGGATCTTGTGGGTCTCGGCGGCCTCGGTGATCGCTTCGCGGAGGAGCTTGCTTTCAACTTCCTCTTGGATGTCCTTCGCGTATCGGGATTCGACGATGGAAGCCGGAGCTTTGCCGGGTCGGTAGCCGGGAATGCGGGCCATTTTTTGGAATCCTTTGGCGGTGGCATCCCATTCTTTTTTTACGCGATCGGTTGGAAGTTCGATAGTGAGTCCGACGATACAATTTGGTTGATAATCCAGAGCGACATTCATGATAAGCGGGGTAGAAAAGCACAATCATTCCCGTGGGGCAATCGGTATCCCACAAAAACCACAAATATTCTCACTCCGTGGGCGGTGGAAAATATGCGGAACGAGCTAAAAAATCATTTCATTCGCAAAAATCTTGAATGCCACGGTCGGGAGGATATTTTGCGAGTCCGTTTTGAAATCGCTCACGACTCCTTTGCAAAAACCAACACACGAATGCGGTGTATTCGCTGTCTACAACCATCCGGATGCTGCCATGCTGGCCTATTACGGACTCTTCGCCCTACAGCATCGCGGGCAGGAAAGCGCCGGCATTGTCACTGCAGAGCCTGATGAAAAGACGTTCCACACGCACAAGGGCATGGGCTTGGTCTCTCAAGTTTTCAAACCCAGAGACCTTGAAAAGCTCAAGGGTTCACGCGCGATCGGGCATGTTCGTTATTCCACCACCGGCTCGAGCACGCTCAAAAATGCCCAGCCATTCGTGGTCGATACCGCACGCGGACAACTCGCCATCGCTCACAATGGAAACCTCGTCAACGCCGCTGCGCTGCGCTCGGAACTCGAGGAAAAGGGCTCCATTTTTCAGACCACCGTGGATAGTGAGATCGTGCTGCATTTGCTGGCCCAGCCCTCGAGTGCGGGCGGCGGAATCGCGGCCTTGCGGCGCTTGCAGGGGGCATTCTCCATCGTACTCATGGGCGAGAGCGAGATCATCGGTTTTCGTGACCCTCACGGCTTTCGGCCGCTTTGCGTCGGCAAGCTCGATGGGGCCTACGTGTTGGCTTCCGAGAGTTGCGCGTTTGACCTCATTCATGCCGAATTCATCCGCGACGTGGAACCCGGCGAAGTCGTCATCATCGACGAAAACGGTCTGCGCAGCGAATGGCCCTTTAAAAAAGAACGAAGCGCGTTTTGCATTTTTGAATACGTTTACTTCGCCCGCCCAGATAGCAATCTCGCGGGAACGAATGTGAGTATCGCCCGTGTCGAGATGGGGAGGGAACTCGCCCGTCGTCATCCAGTCGAGGCCGATCTCGTTATTCCCGTGCCGGACTCTGGGATTTTTGCCGCGCTGGGTTTTTCCGAGGAACTCGGTATTCCCTACTACCCCGCCTTTGTCCGAAATCACTACATCGGCCGCACGTTTATCCAGCCGACACAAATGATCCGCGATTTCAACGTGCGCGTGAAACTCAACCTCATTCGCTCGGCCGTCGAGGGCAAGCGCGTCGTCGTTGTCGATGACTCGATTGTTCGCGGAACCACTGCTCGCTCGCGTGTTGTTAATCTCCGCGAAAACGGCGCCAAGGAAGTCCACATGCGCATCAGTTGCCCGCCACACAAGAATGCGTGCTACTACGGCATCGATTTCCCAGATCCCGAGAAGCTCCTCGCTAACCAGTGCACGATGGAGGAAATCTGCAAATACCTCGGCGCTGATTCGCTTGGTTATCTGGATGTCGAGGGAATGGTGAGAGCCACTGGTCGCGAATCCAATGAATTTTGTATGGCCTGCTTCAATGGCGAGTATCCCGTTCCCTTCGATTCGAAGTTCGACAAACTCATCATGGAAAAACGCCGTTCCCAAGCCCGCCTCCTCGAAGCTCCAACCGCCCGTCTCCTTTGAAAACTCCAAGCAAACAAAAAGCCTACGCCGCCGCCGGCGTCGATGTGGACCTCGGCAACAAAGTCAAAAAGGGTATTCACGCCCTCGTTAGCGCCACCCACGGTCCCGAGGTTCTCGGGAAAATCGGCGGCTTCGGCGGTCTTTTCCAGCCCAACTTCAAGGGCATGAAGGAACCGGTGCTTGTGTCCAGCGTGGACGGCGTCGGCACCAAATTGAAAATCGCCTTCGCGACAGATCGCCACGATACCATCGGCCAAGATCTCGTGAACCATTGCATCAACGACATTGCCGTTATTGGTGCCCGACCCCTGTTTTTCCTCGACTACATCGGCGGCGAAAAACTCGACCCGGTTGTCTTTAAGCAAATCCTCAAAGGTTTCGCCAAGGCCTGCAAAGACGGTGGGTGTGCCCTCATTGGAGGGGAAACCGCCCAAATGCCCGGCATGTATCAAAAAGGGGAATACGATGTCGCCGGAACCATCGTTGGCGTAGTCGACCGCTCGAAAATGCTCGATGGTTCGAAGGTTCGCATCGGTGATGTACTTATTGGACTCCGTGGAAATGGCCTCCACACGAACGGCTACTCTCTCGCTCGCCTTGTCCTTCTCGAAAAAGCCAAACTCCCGCTCGATAAGCCTGCGCCTGGAATGACCCAACCCCTCGGCAAGGAACTCCTCCGCGTTCACCCGAACTACCAACCGCTCATGGCCTCCCTTCCCGCAGGGATGCTCCATGGT
>CAMBAQ010000122.1 GCA_945863785.1 Chthoniobacter flavus | reverse complement strand
CATTACTGAGATTAACCTCAAATCCCTCCGCCTCTCTGTTCCCCCCTCGCAAAAGAGGGTCGCCCGGTTTGATGACGGGATTTTGGCCGATCGCAATTCCACTAAGCGCCATTTGCCGCGCGACCATTTTTTTTTCGGCCCGAGTCTCGCTTTCCATCCAACTACTGACCGCCCCCCCAAGAAGCACCACTAATCCAGCGATAAACGCGATACACCAGAGGACGAGAGGCAGCGCGGCGGCCCGGCGGCGATTAGGGCTTTTCATTTTTCGAAGGTGGAGTGGTTGGGGTATCTGAATCGTTCGGAGATTCAGTACCAGGTTGATCTGGAGACTTGGGGCCTGAGGCTGGAGCAACCTGCGTTGCAGCGAGTTTCGGGATCCAGAACTGGACGTCGACCGGAGTTCCCGGCAACTCACGATAGGCGAACTTCAACCGTACAGCTACAGGCCTAACGCTACCTTCAGGCCACTCCTCCTTCCACTCACCACTTTGATAAAAAGACCATATTACACGCTCGACGCCAGGCAAGATGGTTACCCATGGGCCTGAGGCAAGAAAGCGCTCTGCCTCGCTGCCCTGAAGTCCAGCGGGTACGCGCAACAAGGCAAAGGCCCGAGATCCATCCGACCTCGGACGTGCGCCCAGCACCAACTCCCCGCCACCGAGACTGGGAATACCAAAAACACCTGTCGCCTCTCGAAAGACAAGCTCTGGCACAGGTGCCCCGCCATTAGATTTTCCCAACCTCAAAAAAACCTGTCCATCCGCAGGCAGAGAGATAAAGGCATCACGCGTCACTTTTAAAAACGCCTCCAAGCGGCGGCAACCCGCTTGCGCAGAAAGCGTCGCCTTCGTTGCCTCCATGGCCGCCGAACTGATGCTATAAACCGCCCCGCTGATCATCCCTAGTATCATAAGGGCAAGAATGACCTCAAAAAGAGTGAACCCGCATGCCGCGATTTGCTTGTTTTTGCGAATCATGGCTTGTAAAGCAAAATCTCCGCTGTTTCCTTGCCGGCTCCGCCTTTCCAGTCAGCGGACACCTTGAGGGTCCACATCCCAGGAAGCAGGTCGCCATTTGTGTTTTTTATTTCAGCTTGCTCGAGCGTCTCCAAAACATGGATGCCATTATTGGTGCGACCCTCGATCTCTCGTCGGCCATCGGTGGGGGGATCGCTCATCGCTGTGGCAAGGCTAGATTCGATTACAACACGCGCCATCGCTCTCTGCCTTGCCATCAAGGCCGCATCAACAGCTGACTGCAAGGCCAGTGCCAATCCCGTGACGGCAATGGCAAAGACTCCGAGTGCAATGATCACCTCGAAAAGAGTGAAAGCGCGATTAGTCATTATCCGTCACTATAAGAGCCGTAAGTGGGTCGAATTTCACAATAAGAGATTCTGTCCCCTTCATTATCCGGAAGCTTACCGGCTCGCAAATGCCAACGCTGTTAAATTCCCAATATTCTGCCTTCTCGGGCTTGCGGAACTTGCTCTCTGTGAGCCTTTGTATCTGAAGCTTCCAGCCCTTCGGAAGCTCGGCTGACAAAATCGACGGACCTCCCGATATTAGCCCTCTTTCGGTGACCTTCAATCGACGAGCTTCACCAGACACGATCGCTGCTGACTGCACAGACGTTGCCGCATTTTGCAACTGCCGCTCGACCTCCTCCGTCCCAGTCTCCCCGTAGGAGGAAATAATCATCGGCACGGTGACACCTAGCAAAATCGCTACGATCCCCAGTGCGAGAAGGATTTCAAAAAGCGTGTAGCCTCCATGTGAACCAGTCGGCTTATTTGCCGACATCGTCATCACTCTCTTTGCCGTCCGGTCCGAGCGAGTAGACATCGCAGCCGCTTGGATTCTTTTTACCCGGATTGCGATAAACATACTCCCCTCCCCACGGGTCGATCGGAACGGACTTCATGAGTTGCTTCCAGCGTCGGGGACGTGGCTCAGTACTAGGCTGAGAGACCAAAGCTTTTAGACCCTGCTCAGTAGTGGGCATTCGGTAGTTCAGCATCTCGTAAGTCCGCAACTGCATCGAAATCGCCTCGATATCGCTATTCACACGCTGTTCTTTGGCGACGTCGATATTGCCGACCAGCATGTAAATTGCCGACCCCACGAGCACGGCAATGATGCCGAGCACGAGCATGATTTCAAAAAGAGTGTATCCAGACTGGTCGTATCTTCCTCGGCGATTCTTATATGGCATCAACATCAGATTACCTATCGCGTAGCCCTTAGGTTAGAGCAAGCCTTTCTCTCAACTTTGACAGCGCGTAAATCTCCCCAACATTGGTTTGCATGAAGAGAGGATTTGCGTGATGTTTCTCTCCCTTTTGAAAATGATAGCCACGGAATCCAATCCAGCCGCCAACTCCATGCCCGTCGAAAACATCCGCGTAGCCGGTGTCACACGGCTGATCACCCCTTCGCAGATCAAGGAGCAACTTCCCGCCAATTCCGAACAACTTCGTCTCGTAACTAAGACCCGCGAGGAAGCCCGCGCTATCATTCGCGGTGAAGACGACCGACTCCTTGTCATCGTCGGCCCCTGCTCGATCCACGATCCGACATCCGCAATGGAATATGCGAAACGACTCGCTACCCTCAGCAGCGAACTCGAAGACCGCTTCCTTATTGTGATGCGTGTCTATTTTGAGAAACCCCGCACAACGATCGGTTGGAAGGGCTTCATCAACGATCCCCGCCTCGATGACTCTTGTGACGTGGCACTCGGCCTGTCCCTTTCTCGCAAACTGCTTCTCGACATCCTCGACCTCGGCCTCCCGACAGCAACGGAGTTCTTGGATCCCATAATCCCCCAATACACGGCCGATCTCGTGAGCTGGGCAGCCATTGGAGCGCGCACAACGGAATCACAGACCCATCGGGAACTCGCCAGCGGACTCTCGATGCCGGTTGGCTTCAAAAATGGAACCGACGGTAGCGTGCAAACGGCGATCGACGCGATGAAATCGTCCCAAGCTCCGCACAGCTTCCTAGGCATCGATCAAGAGGGCTCGACAAGCATTATCAAAACATCGGGCAATCCGGATAGCCATGTCGTCCTTCGCGGTGGCCGCAATGGCACCAACTACCACCCAGATGATGTAAAGTCGGCACGAGAAACCCTTCGCAAAAATGGTCTAGCCTCGACGCTGATGATCGATTGCAGCCACTCGAACTCAGGCAAGGATCCGAAGCGTCAACCCGATGTCTGGCGCAGCATCCTGGAGCAACGTTCCGCCGGCGGCAGCGAGATCATTGGGGCCATGCTGGAGAGCCACCTGCATTTCGGCAGTCAGTCACTTCCACCCCAACCCACCAACCTTCAATACGGCGTTTCCATCACCGATGCTTGCATGGATTGGGAGATGACGGAAAAGCTTCTTCGCGATTGAAGGTTGCCGAAGTTCCGTTTGCGGTGATTGACTTTGAAAGTGCCGGATCGGCTCCGGGACTCACTGATGAGCCTGTTCAGATCGCCGTCATCCATTGGAGTGGCGAAGAGATCAAGACTGCTCTCAACTCGTATCTCCGTCCCTCCCGAGAAGTCACCTGGTCGGCAAAAGAAGTCCATGGCATAGGCGATGAACTACTGGTCGGTGCCCCGCTCTTTGTGGATCTCTGGCCTCAAGTCAAAGCCTCACTGAGCACCCGCTGGGTCGTCGCCCATGGAGCCGCAACAGAGAAACGCTTTCTGCGCGTCTTTCCTTTTCACGGATTCGGCCCTTGGGTGGATACCCTCACACTGATTCGAGCCGTCTACCCCTCGCTTTCATCACACGCCCTCGGCGATGCCGTCGAAAAATTGGGGCTTACGGCGCAGTTACCGACCACAGGGTTCCGCTGGCATGACGCCTGCAGCGATGCTATCGCCACGGTCATTTTATTACGACATTTGATTCATGTTACGGAGATCGGCAACGAGCCTGCTGAGATCCTTACTCGACCGAATCTGACGGAGTATTTTGCCCACCGCAGGGAAAAATCCCGGCAGGCGTGATCACAAAATCCACCCCGAGATCGTGGGCTTCCGAAGGCACTTCGGCCAGCATCTGTTCCTCAAAGCAAACCCCCACCCGCACCCCTTCAAACTGACTCAGAAATCGATCGTAATATCCCCCACCGCGTCCGAGCCGCCTACCGAATCGATCAAATGCCATCCCTGGAACCAAGATCACATCAGCGGTTGCCTCCACCTCGGGCAGACCGGCTACAGGCTCAAGGAGCGAGAACGCCCCAGGCTTCAGATGCGCACTCACTTCGACATGATGCAACCTCAATCGCTCGCCATCAACGCGGGGAAAGAGGAGTTTTTTTTCCTCAGGCCACGGAGTCAGAATATCGGGTTCCGTCGCCATTGGACTGAAAACACAGGCTGCTGCAGCCTCTTGCCAATGCGTCCACGCATCGAGACGCGCGCGGATTTTTTCCGATTGTAATTCCCTCAACGCAGGCGACAAATCGCGAAGAATACCTCGCATTTGCGTGCGCAGGCGTTGCTTTTCATCAGCGATCATAGAAAGTAATTAACAGCATGGTCCGAAGATTACTCCGCAAAAAATCCGCTTCGAGCAAGCCGGAGCATCATGTGGACATGAAGTTGGGTTCGGGATGGCATAAACGAAATTTCCTCGCGGAAGTCGTGATCCCCTCGCTTTTCACCAAGCGACAAGGCCAGAAATTGAAACCCGTTTTTCCGGAATTAAAGGAAGGCGACATCTGCATCACTTGGATCGGCCACGCCTCGTTCCTCATTCAGACTCCGGAACACAGCATTCTTATCGATCCGAACTGGGCGAAGTGGCTGAAGGTGATCAAACGCATCAAACACCCCGGCATGGAAATCCACGATCTTCCGGCGATTGATCTCGTGCTGGTCACGCATGCGCACTTTGATCATTTGGACCGCAAGACTCTGCGTGCCGTGGCTAGCGATCAAGCGATCGTCGTCCCAGAGCATGTCGGGGGGCTCGTACACGGGCTTGGATTTCGACACGTGCAGGAGCTTCGGCATTGGGAAAGCTTTGAACTCGGATCACTCAAGGTCACGCTCACTCCCGCGCGACATTGGGGGGCACGAGTCCTCCATGACTCCCATCGCGGGTTCGGAGGTTTTCATATCGAGTATGCTGGGCGCTCGGTCTTCCATTGCGGAGACAGTGCTTATTTCGACGGGTTCAAGGAAATCGGCGAACGTCTTCCCGTTGAAATCGCCCTTCTGCCGATCGGGGCCTACGAGGCGCCCACGAAACGGGACGTCCACATGAATCCCGAGGAAGCGATTGAGGCCTTTATAAAATTGGGAGCAAAGACATTTGTTCCGATGCACTTTGGCACGTTCCGATTGAGTTACGAACCCCTCCACGAACCCCCAGAGCGACTCATCAAGAATGGTGCCCAACGCCAAATCCTAGAGCAAATCTGTATCTTGAACGAGGGCGAGCCCCGTATTTTTTAAAGAACCTTACTCCCTAACAGAGTCCACTGGCAGCATGGCCTCTTCTGGGAGATTCAAATCCGGTTCTCCACTCACTTTCCTCCCGACTTCGG
Organism: Chthoniobacter flavus; assembly: GCA_945863785.1. Taxonomy (GTDB): domain Bacteria; phylum Verrucomicrobiota; class Verrucomicrobiia; order Chthoniobacterales; family Terrimicrobiaceae; genus UBA967. The sequence goes on along the minus strand of CAMBAQ010000122.1, from coordinate 118 downwards.
GATCAAACTTTGGCTGAGCGTCAGACGTATTCGGCGCGGTAAAGGGTCTAGGGGCAAATCGCAAGTGGATCTGAGAATTCCGCAAAAAAACCTTACGGCCGGTCTCCATATCAGAACG
>CAMBAQ010000121.1 GCA_945863785.1 Chthoniobacter flavus | reverse complement strand
GAGCGTCTTTTGACTATCACGCAGCAGATTCTTGATGGTGCAGTTGAACTGGCTCGTCCAGGCAATCGAGTTGGTGATATTTCGAACTATGTCGAGACCGAGGCCGTTAAGCATGGGTTTTCTGTGGTTCGAGAATTTGTAGGACATGGCGTAGGTCGTCAATTGCACGAAGAGCCCCAAGTTCCTAATTTCGGGAAACGCGGGTCAGGTCCTAAACTCAAATCAGGAATGACCATCGCCATTGAGCCCATGATTAATTTAGGAAAAGCGAAAGTCAAAATTCTCGCTGATAAGTGGACAGCCGTTACTGCTGACGGGCTTCCTTCCGCTCATTTTGAGCATACCGTTTTAATTACCGACAGCGCTCCAGAAGTATTGACATGTCCAGCAAAGACGCTATTGAAGTAAATGGAAAAGTACTCGAATTACTCCCAAATTCTATGTTCCGAGTTGAGCTGGAAAATGGCAATCGAGTGCTCGCACATATTTCCGGGAAAATGCGCCTGTTCTTCATTCGCATTATGCCAGGAGATCTTGTCCTGCTGGAAATGTCGCCCTACGACTTGACCAAAGGTCGAATAACTTACCGTCACAAAAACGATTCGTCGTCAAATAAACCAAACAAAAGAAAATGAAAGTCCGAGCATCTGTAAAAAGACTGTGCGAAGCGTGCAAGATTGTGCGCCGCCAGAACGTCATCCGCGTAGTTTGCAAAAACCCACGCCATAAACAAAAACAGGGTTAATCGCGAATACACCGCTCCCTAAATTTTAAAAAAGAAGAACTAAATTATGCCACGATTACTAGGAGTAGACATACCCGGCGACAAACGCATCGAAGCCTCGCTTCCCTACATTTACGGAATGGGTCCGAGCAACACCAAAAAGGTTCTCGAGCAAGCGAACATTGATCCTAATGCTCGCGCAAAAGATCTGAGCCCAGAGCAACTGAACGCGATCATTCACGCGATTAATGCCAATCAGATCTTGATTGAGGGTGATCTCCGCCGTGAGGTTCAAGGTAATCTCAAGCGCCTTCAAGCTATCAACTGTTATCGTGGCATTCGCCACCGTCGCGGACTCCCTGTTCGCGGTCAGCGCACGGGCACTAATGCTCGTACCCGCAAGGGCCCTCGTAAGACTGTGGGCGTCCAGCGCAATAAAGATGCCAAGTCAGGCAAAGTTTAAAATAAGCACCATTAAAGTATGAGCGAAGAAACCAAGAATGAAGCTGTTGAGACACCGATTGTCTCCGGCACTGAAGAGACAACAGCACAGGCCCCAGCAATGGAAGCGCCAGCAGCGGATGCGGCAGCGCCAGTAGCGGATGCGGTAGCAGTGGATGCGACAGTGCCAGTAGCGGATGCGGTAGCTCCAGCAGCTGAGGCTCCTGCGAAGAAAGCTCCGGCGAAGAAAGCTCCAAAAGCTAAAAAAGGAGCAGCAAGCGCGACACCTGCGGCGGCTCCGGCCCCCGTCAGCATCTCCCTTGATGACACGATCGAACCGATCAAGATTGTCAAAGCCAAGGGAAGCAAAGGAGTCATTCAAGGAGTGGCTCACGTTCAAGCTAGCTTCAACAACACGATTGTGAGCATCACGGATCTTCGTGGTGGAGTGATCGGTTGGTCTAGTGCTGGCAAGTGTGGTTTCAAGGGCTCGCGTAAAAGCACGGCCTATGCAGCTCAGATGGTCGCTCAAGACGCTTGCAGGCAGGCTATGGGACATGGACTCAAAGAAGTCGAAGTCCGAGTCAAAGGACCTGGTGCAGGTCGTGAATCCGCTGTTCGTGCCATGCAGGCCATCGGCCTTGATGTTTCGATGATTCGTGACGTGACGCCGATCCCACACAATGGCTGCCGCCCTCCGAAGCAACGCCGCGTCTGATTTGACGAGTGCGTTTCAATTCCTTACTATAAAATCTTAAATTTAAAAAAATGGCACGTTACACCGGACCCAAAACAAAAGTTAGTCGTCGCTACGGAGTTCTCATTCATGGCTCCCCGAAAGCTTTCGAAAATAAAAACTACCCTCCAGGCCAACATGGTCCTAAGGGATCCCGCCGCAAGCAAAGCGATTACTCCATCGCTCTTGCTGAGAAGCAAAAGCTTCGTTTCCAATATGGGGTTTTGGAGCGTCAGTTCCGCCGTTATTTCGCGATCGCCAGCCAGCGCCGTGGTGTAACAGGTGAGATTCTCCTCCAGCTTCTTGAGACACGTTTGGACAATGTCGTTCAGAAAATGGGTTTCTCAAAGACCCTTCGTGGTGCTCGTCAGATGGTCAGCCATGGTCACGTCTCCGTGAATGGTCGTAAGACAAACGCTTCTTCGATGAATCTTAAGCCTGGTGATGCGATCAGCATTAAGGCTTCTGAGAAATCCCAGCGTCTTGGAAAACGTGGCGTTGAGTTGACTCAAATCGCCGTCGTTCCTGATTGGCTTCTTGTTGATAAAGACAACCTGACCGGATCAGTGGTTCGCATTCCTACACGCGAGGAAATCAATCCTATCGTCAACGAGCAGCTCGTTGTTGAGCTTTACGCCCGCTAATACCGAGCGAATTAGTTTCCCTGCAAACGCAAAAGCGCGTCCTAGTGATAGGACGCGCTTTTTGTTTTCAGAAATCGGAGATTATTTTTTCAGTGCTGTTTTTGATAGAAGTTTTCGGAGTGTGGCGGCCGGGTTTTGTATCGTTTCGGCGGTCACCGTGAGGGATTTGATTTTTGTGGAAGGGAGCCGGAACTTCAGGTCGCGGAAGGAACGCTCCAGAACGGTCATGAGACCCCTAGCGCCCGTTTGTTCGACCTGGGCCAGCGAAGCGAGTGCGCGAAGCGCCTCAGGCTGAAATTGGAGCTTTATGCCGTAAGCCGCAAAAGCGCGTTCATATTGTCGTAGGAGACTGCTCTCGCTTTTGCTCAAAACATGAAAAAGGTCATCCTCATCGAGTGAGTGGCAGGCGACGCGTACGGGAAGACGGCCAACAAACTCGGGCTCCAGACCGAAGCGTATCAGATCGGAAGTGCTAACATGGGAATGGCATTTTTCCATCGAAAGGGATTTCGAGCCGATTCGGTCGCGGGTGATATTCTCAATGCCAACAAAGGCCCCACTGACGATGAACAAAATATGTTTAGTGGAGACGGTATCAGGCATGCCCGGAGTATTCCCTCGGGCCGCAGACATGGCGTTTTGGAGTTGCCCAGTGACATCGTTGGGGGAAACCACAGGCACGTCTCCATCCTCCATGAGTTTCAGGAGATTCGTCTGCACGCCTCGGCCAGAGACATCGCGACCGCCGCTCTCGGCAGAACCACTGGCCAATTTATCCACCTCATCCAAATAAATGATCCCATGCTCGGCTCTCTTGATGTCGCCTCCAGCTCGTCGGATAAGATCTCGCACGAGATCGTCCACGTCACCACCGACATACCCCGTCTCGCTGAATTTAGTTGCATCCGCTTTAACAAAGGGAACCCCGATTAGGTCGGCTGCTGAGCGGATGAGATGAGTTTTTCCAACGCCAGTAGGACCCAAAATTAAAACATTTTGTTTTTGATAAAAAGGAGCCTCGTGTCCTTCGTTGGTCATTTTGACATGCTGAAAGTGATCGCAGAGTGCCACGCTTAGGACTTTTTTGGCTTCCTGCTGGCCGATCACGAAGCGGTTGAGGTGGCGGGCGATATCGGCAGGCTTTAAGTGAAAGGTAAATTCCTTTGAGGCGCTCGGTTTACCTCGCACGGAGGCCTTGCTTGCAGGGGTATCCTTCAATCGACGAATTCGTTTGGGGACTCCCTCGGTGATCGGGCCTAAGGAATCTGGGTGTCCGGATTTATTCATGTATCAAACTACGAATGTGGAGGGAGATTGGAGGCACTCGAGGCACTTTAAAAAGACAGGGCTGAAATCCGTGGGTGTATTCTTTGCCCACTCAACGATGTGCTCCATTTCAAAAAAGGCTCCGGTTTCGATTTCCATCGGCGCGGGATGAAATGGCCCCTCGTGAGTGCCCCTATAGAGCTCAATAAATTCCCATCCGGTCGCAGGGGAGGGTGTCAGGCGACCAAAACGCAGGAGTTCAGGGGCAGGAATGCCAAGTTCTTCCTGAAGTTCGCGGCGAGCAGCCTGAAGGTAGTCTTCGCCCGAATCGACATGACCCGCTGCGGACGAATCCCATAGACCGGGGTTCCGATCCTTCCACATGGAGCGTTTTTGGAGAAAAAGCTCACCCTTGGAGTTAAAAAGAAGCATGTGAGCGGCACGATGGCGCAAGTTATTCACATGGACCACTTCCCTCGTCTCGGGATGGAGAACGACGTCTTGCTCGTCAACCACATCGAAGAGTTCTTCTGCGTGTTGGGCTTGAGCAGGAGATGTCATTGCAGTCAAAAGCTCCCATTTTTGGAGCGAAAGTTCTTCGGCCCGAACAGTGGGAGTGACTCCTAACTTCGAGGCCAGTGCATCCCAATCCGGTTTAAGCTCTGGAAGCATTTTGCGAAGTTGTTTTCTGCGTTCGGAAAATCCACGTCGAACGAGGGATTCAAAGCGCAATTCATTCAGCGCGGAAACACTGTCGCCGCCTCGTCTCCGAAGAGTGATAACGGCCGAGTCCACCTTGGGTCTGGGATAGAAAACAGAGGCAGGTAGTTTGCGCTCAAATGTCACATCCCAACGGCGCCCGACACACACGGTCATCGCTCCATACTCTTTGGTCCCACTCTTTGCGCCTAGGCGTTCGGCAAGTTCGAGTTGGAGCGTGAGAGCTAGTATTGATGCTGGTGAAAGAGCGGAGGCATATTTTGCAATCAGTGGTGTGGAGATATAGTAGGGCAAGTTGCCGATCACCTTCACCGGACCTCGCCCCCACAATTTTCGGAGATCAAATTCCAACGCATCCGCGTGGAACACGCGAGTTGTTCCACTCTCGAAGGTTTGTCGCAAGTGCTCGATGAGGCGGTCGTCTTTTTCGATCAACGTGAGTCGGATATCGGGTCGCTGGAGAAAGCAAGTCAACGCGCCAAGTCCGGGTCCGATTTCCACGATGTGATCGCCGGGTTGGATATCGAGGAGATTCACGATTTTCTGGGCGAGATTCTGATCGTATAAAAAATTCTGCCCGAGGGTTCGTGTCGGAGAAGCCTGCAGATTTGTCAGTACCCGTTGGATTTCGCTCAATGTCATTTCACTTACGTAATCTTTTTCACAGTCATTCACAAAACTGTTGTTAAAAAACTTCAGTGACGGCGGTTTTATTTCACAAGTTATTCACATCTTTTCCTTCTTGAGCGGAACCCCCAGTAGTGGAATCTTCTCAGTGCCGCCTTTGGGTGTGCGTCAATCCATGTCCAGCGGATCAACCCAGCATCAATCTCATTCCCCTTTTCGCTCTATTGCAGTCCAAGGCTTTTTGATCCTTGGTTCCATGGCCGCCGTATTTCTTGCCGGGACGGTGAGGCAGGGAGCAACGGGAATATTTTTCTTGATGGCTGGGACGGCAATGATGTTCCTAGCGCCGAACCGGATTGTGCCTTTGAGGTATTGGATTCTCTCTGGCGGCATCCTGCTTTGTGCTTCGAGTTCACTGCTTCCGCAGGCTTGGTTTTCCGTTCCGGCTTGGCGCTTGGCTTTGCAGGATTTTCAAGTATTACCGCCATTATCTTTGGTGACGATGGTGCCGCGCGAGTCCGGATATTGGCTCATT
>CAMBAQ010000120.1 GCA_945863785.1 Chthoniobacter flavus | reverse complement strand
CCGTGTAAAATCGGGAAGGGCGATAGGGGAAATCAGTCTCGGTGCAGTTCGGCGGAGTGGGCTGCGAATCCCGCGCCAAAAGCCGTGAGCCAGAGGTGGCGGGAGGGTGATTGGAGTGCGGACTCCAATGCGACTAGAACGCTCGGACTGCTGATATTGCCGTAGCGACGAAGGACGTCACGCGTGTCGGTGAGGAAATTTCCGGGAAGCTTTTTCTCGATGGATTCAATGACGTCCCTACCACCGGTGTGCGCGATGAGGCGTTCTGGATCGCGGCTACGCGACGAGTAAAGTTCGGCAACGGCATCCGAGGCCAGTGAGGGGACAGAGCGGTGGAGTTGATTTTTGAGGCGCCCACCGTCATTGACGAAGCGGATTTTCTCGCGGTGTTCGGGTTTGTGGAGAGTATGGAATCCAGAAAATCCGAGTTGATCATCCTGATTGCTCGAGCGCCAGAGAGCGGCTGCGGCACCATCCCCGAAAAGGCAGAGGCTGATGAGGACGCCGGGATCGTCGTTGATGTAGAATGCTGCAGAGGAAATCTCGACCGCGATAGTCGCCACGAGGGCTTGGGGAGATGCCGCCAAAATGCCGCGTGCCGTTTCGAGCATCGGAAGGGCTGCGCCGCAACCCAAGCCAAGGAGGTCTTGTAGTAGGATGTTGTTTCGCAGTCCAAGCCTCTCGGAGACGTAACTGCTCAAGCCGGGGCACAAATATCCAGTGCAGGTGCAGATAAGAAGAGCGTCGATTTCATTGGGCAGTACAGAGGCTTTCTCGCAGGCGGCACTCAGAGCCTGTGCGGCGAGGCGCGGGGCGTGTTCCTCAAAAAGTTGATGCAGCGAGCCGGCATCAGATCGGAATACCGAGGCAAGGTCCTCTGGACAGAATCTGCGTGTCTCGATCCCCGATGATCCAGTGAGAATCTTTTCCAAAATCTCGAACGAGCGTGGACGGAGTGCATCGAGCGAACCTGAGGAGCGGAGAACGTCTAGGCATTCTTGCTGAGTGGTCTCGGTTTGTGGAAAGGCGCTGGAAAGGGATTGGAGATACATTTTAGCGCACAAGTTGGAGAAGAAGATCGTAAGGAACGGCGCGACGGCGGGCGAGTGAAGTCGTTAGTTGCATTCCGAATCGGGTGGTGAGAAGGGAGTGGAGGAGCCCGGCGATAGTGAGTCTGCGTCGGAAGCGCTGATGGTGCGCTTTTTTGGATGCAGCGGCGGCTTGATCCCAAGTTTGATGCCCGTGAGCATAGTCGATGGCGGGTTGCAGGGCGCACTCCGCAGACTCAAAAGCCATCGACATTCCATTGCCAGTGAATGGAGGAATCATGCAGGCCGAATCTCCGATAGAAAAGGGAGGCCCCGGCTGTGATCCGAGACGGAATCCCGCCACTCCGCAAAAGCTGGCAGGATTAATGTTCGCGGCATCAAGGCGGTCAGCGAGTTTATGAAGACCTCCCGCTCGAAGGTGCGCGATCAGCAAAGCGGGGCCTTTGGCTTTGATTCCCATATGCGTTTGGAAGAGCCCGCAAACATTCACGGAGTCACTCTCGATGCGCGCTAGGCCGAGGTATCCCGTGGACCCCATGTGCATTTCCAGATCATGAGTGAGGGCGAGATTGCTGACGTGAAATTTCAGGCCGAGCCATGGCCCAGGCCGTTTCGGGCGTCCCGTTGCCCAGATGATGCCGGGCCCCGGTTGGATGCGGGACTGCGTGACGAGGCGTCCGCCAAGGTCGATGAATGTTTGCCGTAGGTTCTCGTCGAGCCGCCACCGAGAAATCCCGCGACCGGTCACCTTCATGGAACCAAGTGGTCCAGCAGCATCACTCCAGCAAGCTCTGCTGAGGGAGACGGCATCGGTGAGCGTGTGAGTGATTCCCAATTGCGCGAGGGTATCCTCGCTAACCCCGCTGATGAATTCGCCGCAGACGCGGTGCCTGGGGTAGGTGGAGGCTTCGTGAAGAGTCACATCCAGACCTTGCCGACAAAGAGCGATCCCAAGCGAAAGTCCGGCCAAGCCTCCTCCCGCAATGGTGATGGGATGTTTCAAAGTCGCCATGCTAGCAGGCGCAACGAGCCACGCCATGTGGAAGATTCCTGCACATGCCATTTTTGGGGATCCAGTCCGAGGAGGAAGGGGAGTTCTCCTTTCTGAAATCCTGCACAAATACTGGCGGGCATGTCATGTTGAGTCACTTCACTCACGAGCGGGAGGACGAAATCGGAAATAGCCAAGGGGAGAGGGGAGCGGAGCGGTTCGCAAAAGACAAGTAGCGGGAAATGTGCGATCCTTCTTCCGATCTCGCGAAGCACTCCGGCCGCAAAATGGTGGAGTATAAGGCTGCCAATACATGCGCCCCCGTGGAGACCGTGAAGCGTGTCAAAAAAATCTCCGCTTTTCCAGTGGATGCCATGGGCGAGTGTGGGAGGTCTGGATACAAAATCAAGGCCGGTGATAGGGGTATCAGGTAGCCTCTTATGCAGGTGGTTGCAGAGTGCGCCGGTGCCTGCGCCGATTTCCACGATGCCCGAGCGGCTTTCCGCGCGGGATTGGAGTTGGGCTGTGATCCATCGGGAGTTCCCAAGAATGGCGTCGATCACGCACAAATCCTGTCGGCTCCGAATGGCACGCGGATCGTCTGGACTCAGGTTGTCTAGGATTTCGGGTTTGATGACACGTTCTAACGCACGCATGGATTGCAATGAGGATATATAACGGCTAATTCAGAGACTTCTACCATGAGTTCTGTGATTTATCTCGATAACAATGCCACCACGCAAATCGACCCCGAGGTTCTTGAGGCGATGATGCCCTGGTTGCGCGGAGGCTACGGAAATCCCTCCAGCGCATATGCTCTCGGGCGTGAGGCAGCTAAAGCGCTCGATCAAGCGCGTGCCAGTGTGGCTACGTTGGCGGGATGCCATGCGGACGAATTTCTTTTTACCAGCTGCGGTACGGAATCCATCAACACAGCGATCCAATCTGCGTTGGCATTGGATCCCGACAAGCGACATATCGTCACCAGCGCGGTCGAGCACAGCGCCACCATCAAACTTTGCGAGTATCTGGCGCGTCGCGGATATGAGATCACTTGGCTTCCCGTGGATCGGTCGGGTCAGCTGGATTTAGCGCGTTTGGAGGCCTCGATCCGCTCGGATACGGCGATTGTTTCCCTTCTTTGGGCGAATAACGAAACAGGTGTGCTTTTCCCCATGCAGGAAATCGCGGCGATCACTCAAAAGAAAAAGTGCCTCCTGCACATCGATGCCGTTCAAGCTTTTGGGAAAATGCCATTGGCGTTGGAAGGGGCAGGGGTCCACTTCATGAGTTTTTCCGGACACAAAATCTACGCTCCCAAGGGCGTCGGAGGGCTCTATGTGAATCGCCGGGTGAAGTTCACGCCTCTCTTGCGCGGCAGTCAGGAGAACGCTCGGCGGGGTGGAACGCAGAATGTTGCTTCCATCGCCGGATTTGGAAAAGCCGCGGAGATTGCGCTCCATCACCTCGGGACAGATTCCATCAAGTCGTTGCGCGATGCGTTGGAGTCACAGCTTGAGGCGGCGATACCCGGTGCCTCGGTGAATGGCGATCGCGAAAACCGCTTGCCGAATACGACCAACATTTCTTTTGAGGGAGTCGAGAGCGAGGGGGCGCTGATCCTTCTGGATGAAAAAGGCGTGAGTTGCTCGGCAGGGTCCGCTTGCAGTTCGGGATCGGTGCATCCCTCCCATGTTCTGAATGCGATGGGGCTTTCGAATGATCAAGCCCGCGCCAGTTTGCGCTTCTCGATTGGACGATTCACTACGGCTGAGGATATTCAAAAGGCAGGTCAAATCATCCCCGCCGCGATCGCGAAGCTCCGTGAACTTTCGCCGATGGGCAGTCCCGTATTGGCGGCCTAATTTCACTTTCCCCCATTTATTTTAGAAAAAAGTTATGCTCGAAAAACATCTCATCCAGATCGTACAGGAACTCCAATTGCAGCCCCGCCAAGTCGCGGCCACCGCTGTTTTGCTAGAGGAGGGGGGCACGGTGCCCTTCATCGCCCGCTATCGTAAGGAGCGCACCGGAGGTCTCGACGAGGTCCAGATCGCCAATGTGCGCGACCGCATTCAAGAGCTCGAGGAACTCGATAAACGCCGTGAATCTATCATCGGCTCGCTCACTGAACGGAAGCTTCTGACAGAAGAACTCAAGGTTCGCATTGACGCCGCTGCGACCTTGGCCTCGCTTGAGGATCTTTATCTTCCGTTCCGTCCTAAAAAGCGCACCCGTGCCACCATCGCAAAAGAGCGTGGGTTGGAGCCACTCGCGGAAATTCTCTTTACCCAAGCGCTCGACACCGATCCGGACAAAGAAGCTGCCGCTTTTGTCTCAGCCGAAAAAGAGGTGCCAGACGTCGCCGCCGCGCTCGCCGGAGCGAGGGACATCATCGCCGAGATCATCAACGATTCTGCTGAAGCCCGCGCAGCGCTTCGCTCATTGTATCTCAATAAAGGCGTGCTCAAATCCAAGGTTGTCTTTGAAAAAGAAGCCGAGGCCGCGAAATTCAAAGACTACTTTGACTGGAGTGAACCTGTGGCGGATTGCCCATCGCATCGCTTTCTAGCGATTCGTCGCGGTGAGTCTGAAGGTCTTCTTTTTTCTCGCATCACGCCTCCCGAGGAAGAGCCATTGGCCGCGTTGGACCACCTTTTTGTGAAGGGTTCGTATCCCGCCGCCGCTCAGGTTCGCCTAGCCGCGCACGATTGTTTCAAGCGTCTTCTGGGATTTGCCATGGAGGGCGAAGCCCGTCTGTTTTACAAAAAGAAAGCCGACGAGGAAGCGATTCGAGTGTTTGCAGACAACCTTCGCGAGTTGCTTTTGTCCTCTCCACTCGGTCAGAAAAGCGTACTCGCTCTCGACCCTGGCTTTCGTACCGGATGCAAATTGGTCGCGCTGGACGCCCAAGGCAAACTCCTCATGCACGAAGTCGTGTATCCCGAAAAAAGCCCGCGCGAACGCGCGGAGGCAGCGGAGGTTATCAAGTCGGTTGTGAACCGCTGCAAGATTGAGGCCATCGCCATCGGCAATGGCACCGCTTCGCGTGAAACTGAGACCTTTGTGCGCGCATTGGGCCTGCCCCCTTCCGTGATGATCGTTGTCGTGAACGAGGCGGGAGCTTCGATTTATTCCGCTTCGGATGTCGCTCGCGAGGAATTTCCTGATCTGGATCTCACGGTTCGAGGCTCTATTTCTATCGGCCGTCGGTTGATGGATCCTCTTGCCGAATTGGTGAAAATCGACCCCAAATCCATCGGAGTTGGCCAATACCAACACGACGTGGATCAAGCTGCGCTCAAGCGCTCGCTCGATGATACGGTTGTTTCCTGCGTGAACCACGTGGGCGTGGAGTTGAATACCGCCAGCACCAACCTCCTCGCGTATGTCTCGGGTCTGAATTCCCGCACGGCGCTCAATATCGTCCAGCATCGCAACCAGAATGGGCCCTTCAAATCCCGCGATGAATTGCTTAAAGTCGCTGGACTCGGACCCAAGGCGTTCGAGCAGGCCGCCGGCTTTCTGCGAATCCGCAACGGACTGCACCCCCTCGACGCCAGCGCGGTCCATCCAGAGCGCTATCCGATTGTGGACCGCATGGCTCAGGATCTCGGTTGTTCCGTACCAGACCTTTTGCAAAACCCTGCCCGCCGCGCCTCGAT
>CAMBAQ010000119.1 GCA_945863785.1 Chthoniobacter flavus | reverse complement strand
GCATCTCGATTGCAAAGGAATTTTTGAGCATCCGCCTAAACCAACCGAGCGAGTTCCTTCGGAAGAGGGCATGTAAAAACCATGTCTTTTCCGGAAACGGGATGCGGAAACCTAAGCGCACTGGAATGAAGTCCAAGACGCTTCGCTGGATTGCTCACAGCCCCGTATTTTTTATCCCCAATGATTGGGCAACCAGCATCTGAAAGCTGAACGCGAATCTGGTGACGTCGCCCCGTTTCTAAAGTGAGCTCGACGAGGGAACGGTGGGCCGTCGTGGCTAAAACCCGAAAGTGCGTAACGGCATGACGGGTATTTTCATTCCGTGACACGCTGAAAACTTTAAAAGGATTCGTCTCATCCAAGTCGGACTCGAAGATTCCGCGTGTCTCATGCAATCGACCTTCGACAACTGCCTCGTATCGCTTCTCGGCATCATCCCAACGAGACTGAAGGATTTCTTTGGACTCCGGAGTCTTGGCAAAAATCATCAGCCCCGATGTTTCACGGTCAAGTCGGTGAACGATCCAGACTCTCTCCTTCGACATCGGATTGCCATGTCGGACATGCTCCGTAAGCTGGAAGTAAGCCGTCTTTTCCTGCTCGGCCTCGCTGGCAATGCTCAAAAGATCAGGCGGTTTATCGATCACAATAATATCTGCATCCTCAAAAAAAACACGAATACCAGATCCCACAACAGACCGGGGGGAAGCAAAGCGATCGTTGCGCACCGCCACAACGTCACCGGGATGGAGGGGGTGATTGAACTGCGAAATCGCACGACCATTCACCGTGATGGCTTGATACTTAAGCCAGGTGCGAATCTGCTTTTTTTTGAGATCCGGCCAAGTGGCAAAACAATATGCCAACAACTCGGCTTGGCTAGTGACGGTAGAAGGTTTGGGCATGAGCGATGCCATGCACTATATGCAGCCACTGGGGCACAGACCATTCCGAATTCAAATCGTTTGATGGCTTTTTAAAAGTTGGGTTTTTTATAGAAGCGCAACGCTTCCACGGGACCAAGAAAGTCACTGAGGATATGAAGCCCATTGATCCCACCGGAACCGGGATCACGAACTAGATACTCATATCCACTTTTTCCACAGATAACCACAAAGTGCGTGATTCCGCTCGGATAGCGTACTCGGACGATGACAGGATTTCCGTTAAGTAAGTTCGTATCCATTAAAAAATACGATGGCGCATCCTCGTAGTGCGGCAGGATTTCAGCAGCTAAGACCGGATCCAAAAGCGGGGCTTTCTCCCAATAAATCCAACCTTCTGGAGTAAAGCCGCCTTCGGTATTCTTAAGAAAGGCATTGAGGTGACCTGGATCCGTTTTGATTCCATAGCTAGCCAACACCATCGCCGCTGACGCAACCGCGCATCCCGACTGCGCTAGCGATTCCTGAGTTGAGGCAAGTGGATCTTTTCCCCAGTGCGGATCCGATTGTAAGAAATGGGGCCCTTCAATGAGAATCGTGTAAGGAATGTAAAGGCCGCCAGAGGTCATCAGCGGACGCTTTTCCATCCATCCCCTACCCCAGAAAATGACGTAACTGACCACCAGAGCGATCAGGATAAAAAGTAAAAAGCGCCTTGCGGACATTGATAAAATCGCGTTGTTGAGAACCAATGAAATCGTTTTGTTTTATTGTCCTCTGTCTTACCGTCACTCTCCGCGCGATCGATTTCAATGCTATTGTGCTCGAGCAGGTTCACGCCATGCCATCTGGGGGTGGATATGCCACGACTCGTTCCGCTCACGATGCTCTACTCGAAACTAGCTCACTCACGCCTGACGGCATCCGGATTCAGGCAGAAAAAGCTCATCCGAGTTATTGTTCGGGTGCCACCTATTTGGTTTTTCTTAAAACTCTGCAAGCCCTTCAATCTCGAGGAACACTCCGTATCGGCACAGAGGCTTGGAAAAAGTTATTGCCTGCACGCATGGGTGACGGTGTTGGAGTATGGGGTCGATGGAATGCGAATGGCCCTGGAACCGCTCGCTTATTTCATGAACTCGGACTTGGTCGAAATTTCACTTCCTTCGAGGAAGCCCAGCCAGGCGATTTCTTGAAGATCTTTTGGAGCGACGCGGTGGGAAAAAATGAACGCGGGCACTCTGTGATATTTCTAGGTTTAGAAAATAAAGATGGCGTCGAGCACGTGCGATTTTGGTCAAGCAACAAGCCAAACGGCTTTGGTGAAAAAAGTGTCCCGAAATCAAAGGTGTCCCGAGCCCTTTTTTCACGCCTCGATACCCCCTCGAATCTCAATCAACTAGACACCCTCCCCACTCGCGACAAATACCTTGCCAGCCTCCTCTCAGTGGATTCCTCAATCGGGGAAGTCCGCAAAATGACTGGAGCGCGATAGTCCCTAGCGGGAGGTTGACTTTGCCCCCACCCTCCATTGTCATGCACGGCACCATTTCGAAACCATGCCTTCCGCCGCCAAACAAAAAATCATCATCGCCGTTGACGCACCCGATGCCAAAGCTGCCCTCAAGTTAGTAGACCAGCTTTCTGGGCAGGGTTGTATTTTTAAAATCGGACTCCAGCTTTTTACTGCGGAAGGCCCGTCCATCGTCCGCGAGATCCAATCTCGAGGTAACCGCGTTTTTCTCGACCTGAAATTTCACGATATTCCGAATACCGCCCGCGAAGCCGTTCATTCCGCCGTCGCATTGGGAGTGGATATGACAACCATCCATCTTTGTGGTGGTCCCGAGATGGTTGGCGAATCGATCCGTGCAGCTAAAGACTCAAAAACTCTCGTCCTTGGAGTCTCTGTTCTCACGAGCATGGATGACGCCTCCCTACACGCCGTAAGCGTGCCATTGACTCCTCGCGACCAAGTGTTGCACCTCGCTGAAATGGGCGTCGCCAATGACCTACGCGGCATTGTAGCCAGTCCACTGGAAATCGCTCCGCTCCGTGAAAAGTTCGGCTCCAACCTCACCATTGTAACCCCAGGAGTCAGGCCAGCGGGAACCGCGGCGGGTGACCAAAAACGCATCATGACGCCAGGCGACGCCATTCGAACTGGCGCGGATTACCTTGTCATCGGACGTCCAATCACGGGCGCCGCATCGCCGACGGACGCACTGGAATCCATCGCCGACGAGATGGCCGCCGCTGGGAGGAATTGACAGTGTTCAGCTTGACGCCACCAAAGAGCAGGCTTAATTGTTCGCTACATCTGATGACTCGCAAGGATCTCCTCACACTCACCATCGCTGGTCTTTTACTAGGCGGTTGCACCAGCTACGACCATCGCCTTAACGATAAAAAGACCAGTTACCTTGGCACCGATGGGTCGATTATTTTTCGCTCTAGCGCCTCGACTCTAGCCGATAGAAACTCGTATTGGGATGGCGACGGAGTGGATGGAGCCTCGTCCATTGTCATCAGCCTCAGCGAGCAAACAGCTTCTTTTTACAAAGGCACAAAACTCGTAGGCGTATCCGCTATATCGAGTGGACGTGAAGGTTTCGGGACTCCGACTGGCGCATACAAAATCTCTCAAAAAAATCCCAACCACGTCTCGAACCTCTATGGAGATTTCGTGAACGCCCAAGGAGACGTTTTAGTGAAGGATGTGACCAATGGAAAAGATCCAGTACCTGCAGGCGGAAAGTTTGCCGGAGCGCCGATGCCATTCTTCATGCGTTTGGGAAAAACCGGCGTAGGTATGCATCAAGGATTTCTCCCCGGTGTACCAGACAGCCATGGCTGTATTCGTATGCCTGAGCGTATGGTGAAGATTTTCTTTGAAAATACGACCATGGGCACGCCGGTGACTATCACCCGCTAAGCCTTTGTGCTTATTGGTCCTCTGGGCGAGGTGGTGGCATTACATTATTTTTGCTCACATGCATCCACTCTACATCGACGATGTTTGCGTCATCCGTTAAATCTGCCACTTAAGTGCGTGGCGTTTTGGGGTGCGTTCCCTTACAAATATTAAAAAAACCAAGCCTACTATCCGCTAAGGAGAATGCACCGGTATTGCAGTGATTCCGAGGGAGTGGTAGCATTTGTGAAAGTATGCCTACCTACGATTACGAATGTGAAAAATGCGGAAAGAGCTTTGAGGCCTTCCAGTCCATGAAAGATAAGCCCTTCGAGACATGCCCGGAAACCACCTGTGGCATGGAAGAATGGGGCCATGGAAAAGTCCGCCGCCTCATTGGCACTGGGGCTGGGCTTATCTTTAAAGGATCTGGATTTTACATCACCGACTACCGCAGCGAAGGTTATAAAAAAGCCGCTCAGAGTGAATCTGGGGCAGCGACACCCGCCGCTCCCTCAACGCCTGCTTCAACAAATCCCGCACCAGCAAAAACGGAATCCAAGCCGTCCACCCCTAGCACAAGCACCTAAAAGCCCCCCACCGATGAAAATCTGTCCGAATTGTCACACCGAGAACGATGACAAACGCACCGTTTGCCTTGATTGTGGAGACAACATCTCAGCTGTAGTCCCCACATTCGGTGTCAGTAAACCGAAATTAAATGAGAGTACCGGAGCATCAGCGCCTCAAATCACGCGCTTCAAAGCCCCCGCTCCTCGCAAACAACTCAAGAAACCCTCACCTTGGAAAAGCCTCTTTAGCCTGCGGAGCTTGATCGCATGGGCTTTTCTCGCCGCACTCGTTTACGCTTTTTACCTGGCACTCACACCACTGAATAACGACGTGGATTTCCCTACTCAAGGGAAAGCAAAAGACACCCATGCGAACTACGAAATCTCACATAGAACAATTCAGGGGTCTTCCATCAGCACACTGAAACCCCCGGCTCCACTTCCCCAAGATGACGAGATTTGCGCAACACAGATTCGATCTTTCAAGGCTGCCGCCGCTAGCTCAAATGGAACATGGAGCATCAGCAAAAACGCTCTCAACCAATTTTTGGCAACAAGGGTTCGCCTTACACCAATGAAGAATCAACTCGGGATTCATACCTCCTTCGAAGGATGTTTTGCGAACCTTCGCGAAGGATATTTAGATTTCGTCATGAAGCAGCGCGTCTATGACCGTGACTTGATCTTCACTCTCCGCCTACAACCGCAACCAAAAACCAACGGATCGACCATCGATTTCACCGATGCCTGGATCGGATCCCTCCCTATACATCCCAGACTGATCCCCGCTTTACTCCCGGTATTTCGCCCGTGCTATGACTCGATTAAAAATGCCCTTGCCCCCTTGAAGTCTGCCTCGTCGATCAGCATCTCACCTGTGAGCGTCATAGTTAGATGGCCAGAATCTTCCGTCAAATAGCGCCCAGCGTCCTTCTAGCGCTTCTCGTCACAGGCTTCTGCCCTCGACTACAAGCGATAGACTCCATCGCATCGACGCGCACGGTAAGCCAGAGCAGAAGTTTTGTGGTTTACTCACCAGATCGAGCCACACGCAACCGCCTAGCGAGAACTGCAGATGAAGCCCTCGCCATTTGGAATAAAACCATCAAGTCCGAGATCCCCTCTGCAGCGCCGATCATCATCCAAGATCTCACCAAAAAATCTCTCCCCCGCAGCACGCCTCCCGTCACGAACTTCCTCTTCGAGACCGATGGCGGCGGAATGAAAATCCAAGTCGACATCGCGTCCTCTTCCGCGCTCGAAAATGGAGATTTTGAAATCGCGCTCTTTCGCGCCCTAGCCCTTCATGCCATTCATAAAAAAAATCCGCCGCTCGCGGGAAACAAGACCGCAGAACCGCCCGAGTGGCTTGTATTTGGGATGGCCGAGTATTTCCAACGCGAACAAGGGAATCCTCCCCTAGGAGTTTACTCCGCCCTCATCACATCCAAACGCCCCCCAAACTTCGATGAGTTCCTTCACGAAAAACCATCCCGTCTCGATAAAGTGTCTCTCCTTTTATACCGAGCCAAAGCCCTCGCCATGGTGAAAATGTTG
>CAMBAQ010000118.1 GCA_945863785.1 Chthoniobacter flavus | reverse complement strand
GCAGGAGCATAAAAAAATCGCTCCGATCCCACTTTTGTCCTTGCATGACTACATGCCTGAAAATTTGTGCTATTGGTGGATAGCGAAAGTCCCTCACTCTGAACCACACAAGTCGGACAGCGACGGCCTCCGGCTCGTAGCCTACGCCTCGGAGAGCGCGCCATCCCAGGAGCACGATCGCGCTACCGCGCGGGAGCGCGAAAGAGAGGGGCATGGTCGTCTCTCCGCTCCCCGGGACATTGCTATGCTTTATCGGCAAATTTTCCAAGCGGAGGATAGGGCAGGACTTTTTTCAGCCCCATCGTCAAATGGTCTGGACTATTTTACGATGTCATGTATTTTGGACCAATGCTTCCTCGTCTTTATGATCGTGTCTTGGCGACTCATTTTCAAGAGAATCGCCAAATGGCATTTCTGGCGGGGCCGCGTCAGGTTGGAAAAACCGAGGCTGCTCGGAGGCTGGCGGATGTTTATCTGAATTTCGACAATCTGGATGACCGGGCGGTGATTCTCAAGGGTCCTTCGGCGCTGGCCTTGCGAGCTGAGTTGGACCGGCCGCGCGAACGGCTACCGATCCTGGCGCTTGATGAGATCCACAAATTCCAAAAGTGGAAGACACTGCTTAAGGGGTTTTTCGATGTGCACGGGGCGCGGTGTGGGATTCTGGCCACGGGCAGCGCGCGCATGGACATCTTCCGCAAGGGGGGAGACAGCCTGCTGGGGCGATATTTTCTTTATCGCCAGCATCCCTTCAGCGTGGGGGAAATCCTGCGCCCGGAGCCGCCGGCCACGCCGCTCTGCGAGTCGATGGCCATCGACGGGGACGCGTGGGAAACCCTGTGGCGCTTCGGGGGTTTTCCCGAGCCGATGGTTCGACAGAGCGCGGCGTTTCTCAAAAAATGGCAGGCGCAACGCATGGACTTGCTCCTGCGCGAGGATGTGCGCGACCTCACGCGGGTGCAGGAACTGCGGGGCATCGAAACACTGGGGTATTTGCTCGCAGCCAGGTCCGGAGGCCAACTCGTGTTCAGCAATCTGGCCCGGGAAATTTCGGCCAGCGTGGACACCGTGCGGCGTTGGGTGGCGATTCTCTCAGAACTCTATGTGGGATATGAGTTGCGGCCGTGGTTTAAAAATGTCGCGAAATCGCTCCGCAAAGAGCCGAAGTGGTATCTGCGCGACTGGTCGGCAATCGCGGATCCCGGCGCGCGGGCCGAGACATTCGCGGCCTGTCATTTGCTCAAGGCGGTCGAGACTTGGACCGACCTCGGCCTCGGGCGTTTCGAACTCCGCTACCTCCGCGACAAGCTCCAGCGCGAGGTGGATTTTGCGATCATCCGCGACGGCGAGCCGTGGATTTTGGTTGAGGTCAAGACATCGAGGGAGACCCTCTCGCGGGATCTTTTCCATTTCCAGAAACAAACAGGGGCCAAGCATGCTTTTCAAGCCGTCCTCGACCTCCCACACGAATCGATCAACTGTTTCGCACACACCACCCCGGTTATAGTCCCCTTGCGAACGCTCCTCTCGCAAATGGTATAATGGCGCGGTTGCGCCTGAGGCTTGGGCACGGGTATAGCGTCGCCCTCCAAGGGAACGGAGGCGGAAAATGCGAAGGAAGCACAAGTCGGACGGCGACGGCGATGAAGTGGCCACGAATAAGACCAATCAGGAGAAACTCCGGCGAAGCCGCTCCCCATTCATGAAAATTTGTCCTCTTCGTGGTTAAAGAAAATCCCTTGGTCTGAATCACACAAGTCGGACGGCGACGGCGCGCCATCCCTACCCAGGAGAACGATCGCGCGCTACCGCTCGGTAGCGCAAAAGAGAGGAGCATGGTCGTCTTTCCGACCCGTAGGCTCTGCGAGCTGGAGGCGTCGACCGTGCAGGCGCAAGGCGTGGCTGGTCATCGATGAGGTGGCCATGCGGAAGGACGGCCCTCCCATCAAGTGCAAACGCCTTGATGCACAGGCTGAACGCGTCCCGCTTCGCACCATGCTCTGAGGGTATCCGGACAGTAATCAATCCCACCCGGCCACTCGATCGTTAGACCATTTGTCGAAACCTGCGCGAAGAATTTTGCGTCACGCAGCGGGTCCACCGGCTCAAATGATGGGGACAAGTCAATCTCTCCACAAAAACCATCTGAAAAAAGGAGGCGTAATTGGGAGCTCCCGGTCGCGGTAGCTGTCAAAACTCTCATTTCAATCCTCCGATTTTTCCAAGTGCCCGGCCGGCTCTCATATTTTCCCATTGCTCGATCAGCTCATTTTGGTGCAAGGCAGCCCACTCGACCACATCTCCAAGCAGACGGGGCGGGAGTTTTCCCGCCATAACCCCGAAGTCCGAAATGCGAATGCTTGCCTCCCATTCAGCGCTCATTGCGTGGAAGTGAGGGGGATTGTGCTCTCCCCGGGTGTTGATAAAATGGAGATCGAACCCCACTCAGAAATTTTCGGCATATCACTATTTAAAACGTCGAATTATCCGAAAATTCAATACCATATTGCACTCATTTCTCTCATTCCACCCATCCGCGTTAGACGGAGTTGAAGCTGTCCTTTTCGCGTGTGGGGGGATTTTTAGGGAAGGCACTCGGGCCAATCTGGCTGATTGCTTGGGAGGTCTCTCACAAACACATGCCAGCGGGCGCTGGCTGGGTAGCCTGCCGCAAGGCAGCCCGAAGGGCGACATGAGCGGGAGCGAAGGAGGCAACGCACCAAGACACGGAGGGGTTTTCAGGAAACGGCGTCGACGGAGCGGCGCCCTACATGAAAACGACGAGGTGCTGGGTGCGCTGGACGACTCAGATTTCTGCTAAACGCGTCGCGACAGATCGAATGCTCTCTTCCATCGGCCATTCCAAGCCGCATTCCATAGCGAGTTGCGCGTAAGGTTGTTTCCACGATTCCGGCGGATCCGGGAGGTCCAGCGGAAAATCACCGTCACCGCGACGACCAAATGTTCTGTGGATCGCCTCCTTCAGCTTAGCCCCGTCGGGAAGCCCCATTTTCAGGAGCAGGGCCATGTCCACCAGATTTTTCACACGGCTGTTCTCCCTCTCGCGGCGGCGGGTGTAGGCGTGGAGTTTTTCGGCGAATTGTTGCTCCTTCGGGATGGCGAGGCAACGGGCCGCTGGAATCCCCGCAAAATCCATCCAGTCGCGCCCGGGGACCACTTCCGCCGGCTCGACAACGCAATCGCCGATTCCAACATCGAGGTGGAATTTCGTGAAAATACGGCCACCCAGGGAGGCCGTGACTGGGAAGCGGAAACCGCCCTCGGGAGCCCCCTCCAATTCCCTCGCGGGAAGTCCGACCACAAACACAAACCCATCCCCCAACTCCGCTCCCGCCCGGTCTTGAAGATTCTCCAAAATTTCTACCGGACCTTGTCCCCCATCCGGCACCGAGAGGTCGATGTCTTTCGTGGCACGGGCCGAGCGAAGGCGGAGTTCCATCGCATAGCCTCCCTTGAGCAACCAGGGCACCTCCGGCCCGTGAAACAACCGCGCAAGCAATCTGTCAAAAGACACTTGCCGTCGCAGGCGCTGGAGATCGATGCCCTCGGAACGGGCGAGGGATTTCAATCGCGCTTCCAAGGCGATGCGCAATGCGGATGCCGTGCCGTATCTGGAGGGCGTGTTCATTCCCTTTGGGTCTGATACCCCGAAGCTTGCTTCGGCTTTTCATCGTGTGGTGACTTCATATTCTTAAATGCCTTGGGGCTTGCCCCGGGGTTCTTTACTTTTTTCCATCCATCCCACCCCACAGCCAAGCCGGAAAGCCAGCCGACCGCGTCTCCTTCTCAGTGATCAATCCCCGGTCCCTCGCCTCGCCGAAAGCCTGCTTGAGCAGGTCGCGGGACAGCCCACCCTCGGCGATCAGATCCCGAAGCGTTCGGAGCGGGCGGGTGACGCGGAACCCCTCGCGCTCCTCGATGTCGACGGGCGAAAGGTTCGCCCGGTGCAGAACAAGAGCCTTGGGGATTTCCGCGCCGCGCCGGAACTTTTGCGGAACGGTCTGGTGGATTTTCACGGGCATGATGTCGGAGAGGTCGTAAATCCGAAGCGCCGTCGCATGCGAATACACGCCCTGCGGCACATCCTCGAGGTTCCTCGACCAAAGGGACCAAAGGATGAGGTCAGCCTCCGGAGGCGCGGGATACTGCGTGATCCGGTAGATGCCGCGATGCTCGCGCGTCCATTTGCCCGTGCGAACATGGTAGCTGTGGTTGGTCCGATCGAATCCCGCCGATTCCGCCTGCTTGGCCGTAAAAAAGCCGCCTTGCCCTTCCGCAATCGCGAAAAGAGCCATCTGATTTTCCCGGATAGACCGTCCCATATGAAAAGGAATATAGCGTGCAGAAGCCTCAAGCAGTCAACACAAACATCGTAGAAATTACGATATTCATGAATCAAGCGAGTCGTGCAGTGAGACGCGCGGGGCGCAAATAGTTTTGCCATCGATGAGGTGGTCACGCTGGCGAGATCGACCTTGTGCTGGAATGCCATGGCCGGATCGTGCCGGTGGAGACCAAAAGCGGTGCCGCCGGAGCCATGAAGAGCCTACATCAATTCATGCACGACAAGTCGCTGCCCCTCGCCGTTCGCATAGATCGAAATCCCCAGAGTCTCCAGAAAATGCAGGTCAAAACCACCCTCGGCAACCCAGTCGATTATCAACTCCTCAACCTTCCAGACTATCTCGCGTGGAGGACGCCGTCACTCGTGGATTTTTTGGGATAAGAATTTTTCCGAGTTGCAAGAGAGAGGGGGCTGATGCAACCGTTTTGCGATGCACGCCATTGCTTTGTGAAGGGGGCGGTGTAAATGTCGCAGGTGAATGCCACGACGCGTGTCGATGAGGAACCTGAATTTTCCACAGAGACCATTGCCCTGCGCCTGCCAGTGCCATTGGTGAAAACCATCCGGAGCCTTGACATGTGCATCCATACGGCACACATTTAGCTCATGCGGTTCGAATTCGACTCGGTCAAAGAATCGGCCAACATGACCAAGCATGGCGTGGATTTTTCTACAGTCCTGCGGGTTTTTGAAGATCCCGACAGGTTGATCGTTCCAAAACTGAAACATAGTCCGAATGAGTCGAGGTTCTATGCCATCGGCCAAGATGGGTATGGGATTTTGACCGTCAAGTTCACGATTCGTGGCGATGCGATCCGCGTGATCGGTGCCGGATATTGGAGGAAGCAAAAGAAAACCTATGAAAACCAAAAGAAAAAAACCGAGCTACACGGCGGAACCCGCTGAAGAAGGGTGGGATTTTGATGGCGCGCGCGCGCTGGACCGGGGCCAGCAGAAAGCTGCAGGAATCCCGGAGCCCGCAGCTGTGGGCAAGATGAAGGTGGTGCGGAAGCCGGCACGGCCGGCACGCATCAACATCCGCACCACGCACGAGACCATTGCAGGTTTGCGAGCGCGGGCAGAGGAAGCGGGGCTGCCCTACCAAACGCTGGCCGCCAGCGTGCTTCACATGGTCGCCAAAGGGGAGTTAAAACTGTACTTGGCCCGAGTGGGTTGATCGCAGAAGAAGTGGGGGTCCTACAGCAGGACGGTGGGCGGTAATGCCGCTGGCGTCCCTAGTATCGCGCTCCGACGGCAGCGGCGGCACTACCCGTTGTGTCGATGGGTTTCAGTTCGGAACAGAAGGTTCGTTAAATAATACAGCGAATCTTCTTGCAAGCCGCTCCGGGACTTGCTTTCTCAAGGGCTTCACTTTTCAAAAAACAACAAAATCCACCACTTTATGACTGATACGACCATTCTTTCCATTCGCGCCCGCCAGATCCTTGATTCCCGTGGAAATCCCACCATCGAGGCGGACGTCGAGCTCGCAGGCGGCGCCATCGGCCGCGCGGCCGTGCCAAGCGGAGCGAGCACCGGTGAGCATGAAGCCGTCGAGCTTCGCGATGGCGACAAGACCAAATATCTCGGCAAGGGTGTGAACAAAGCCGTTCTCAAC